>JBNJDH010000161.1:0-7178 GCA_051744695.1 Bacteroidota bacterium
AAAAATCAGCGAGAAGGTGTATAAAGAGATTCAGATAATTATTGAGACTGATATGCTTTACCAACCTAATTTATATGTTGAATCAGAGTTGCAATCACGTATCAAATCAGCATTTGAAAAACTACCACCCCGCATCAACGAAGTTTTTACACTAAGCCGGTTCAAAGGCTATTCCAATGACGAAATTGCCGGACAACTGAATATCTCCAAACGTACCGTGGAAACCCAAATTTCCAATGCCCTGAAAATTTTACGGGAAGAGTTAAAAGATTACATGTTTATGTTGCTGTTGTTTTAGGGTGCGGCGAATTCCGATTCGCCGATTTATGACAACAATATTATAATGTGCGAATCGGAATTCGCACCACCCCCCAAAAAAATCCATTTCCCATCTACGTGTTTTTCCATTCAGGATTGTATTATAATAAAACTGAATTAAATTTTTTGAATACAACAGAAAAAGAATTAATGAACAAAACTATCAAACAAAAAAAATCCCAATCTGATTTCAAAAATTTCATTGAACACTATAAAGGATTGTCTCCCTTCGATAAAAAGCTGGAAGCAGCAAAGTTAATTGTGCAAACCAGTTCAGTTGAAATTGACAAAGCCTACCAATCTGTGAGCAGCAAAATAAATCAAGAGAATAATACCAACAGCATTTTCACAGTTCTCACCCGCATTGCAGCAGTACTTGCCATCCCATTGCTTGCTTTTACCATCTGGACCCTCTTTATTCAGGAAAATAAAAAAAAGCCTGTTGAAATGGCACAAAATAAAATTACCTGGCAGGAAATTCAAAGTCCGATGGGTATGCGTTCGTACGTGGTGCTGCCCGATGGTTCCAATCTGTGGCTCAATGCAGGAAGCGAGGTAAAATACAGCATTCCGTTTACCCGCGAAAACAGGGAGGTGGGGCTTGCCGGCGAAGCGTTTTTCGATGTAGCTCAAAATGAACAATCGCCTTTTGTGGTAAAAACCGGAGATGCCGAGGTAGAAGCATTAGGTACACAGTTTAACGTAAATGCTTATCCGGAAACAGAACAAATACAGGTAGCTTTGAAAGAAGGAAAAGTAAAATTCCGGTTTGCCGGTGATGAAGAAAGAATGAAGTTTTGCGAACTGAACCCAAATGATTTTTTAGAATTCAACAAAACAGATAAAACCGTTACCAGTGAAAACACCAATATAGAAAAATACATTGCCTGGCACCAGAATGTTATGATTCTGGATGATATGCCAATGACGGAACTGGCCAGCTTGCTGGAGCAATGGTATGGTGTAAAGGTTAATATTGCCAGCGAGGAGGTTAAACGATATAAGTTTACCACTACTTTCGACAATGAGTCCTTGCATCGTGTGTTGGAACTGCTGGAAATCAGTTCCCCTGGAATAGAAATTAACTATACTGTGGGAAAACCCATTGAAGGGACCAAAAAATTTTCACCTTCAGTTGTCACCATAACTAAAAAATAAGTGCCTATGTAAAAAACTTTAACGAACCAACTTGTGAAAAAAAGGAGGAAGCGCTGCGAACACTTCCTTCCATTATTACCCGCGGGTTTTGAACCACGGGAGAAATTTTAAACTATACATTAATTTAAAACATGGTAAAACTATGAAAAAAATTTTAAACCTCGTGTGTTTGCTGTTAAAGCAACACCGAAAAAAACTAATTGTTATGCGCAACACGTTTTTAATAGTACTCGTCAGCGCCTTTCAGGTTTTTGCCAGCGGCAGCTATGCGCAAACCAAAACAATCAGTCTGGCTATGAACGACGCTACCATCAGCGAGGTGTTGTATGCCATTCAAGATCAAAGTGAATTTTATTTTCTGTACAACAGTGAGTTAGTAGATGTAACCAAAAAAGTTGATGTCAAAATCGAAGGAGAAAAGGTAGATGAGATTTTGGCCCGGTTGTTCAGCAAAGAAGAAGTGGACTATTTAATCAAAGACCGTTACATTGTACTAACTCCTGTTGGCGGGAATGCGGAATTGTTTGCCAATCAGCAGCAACCCGCCGTTTCCGGAACCGTGACCGACGAATCAGGAGAACCACTTCCGGGTGTAACCGTGGTAGTGAAAGGCACCACGCAGGGGACGGTTACAAATGCCAATGGAGAGTATTCTATTACAACTATTCCTGAAGGTGCTACTTTGCAATTTTCTTTTGTGGGGATGCGAACCCAGGAAATTCTGGTGGGAGACAGAACCACTATTAATGTAACCATGGAGGTGGATGCCATTGGGATTGAAGAAGTGGTGGCAATCGGTTATGGGGTTCAAAAGAAAAAGTTAACCACTGGTGCAAATATTAATGTGGGGGCCGAAGACCTGCTCCAACAGAGTACCAGCGAGGCACTTGAAGCTATTCAAAGCCAGTCTCCGGGTGTAAACATTATCCAGAATTCTGGTATGCCCGGAGAAGGATTTAAAGTAAATATTCGTGGCCTGGGTACAATCGGTAACTCTCAGCCATTATATGTAATTGATGGTGTGGCAGGTGGGAATATAAATAATCTCAGTCCTGCTGACATTGAGTCGATTGATATTCTTAAAGATGCTGCTTCGGCAGCAATTTATGGGTCGCGTGCTGCCAATGGTGTAATTTTGGTTACTACAAAGCAGGGACGCAGAGGTGATATGCAGGTATCCTATGATGGTTATTACGGGGTACAACAAATAGAAAACCCGGAACAGCCGCTCGATGCCCAGCAGTTTATGGATATATATAATGAAGAAAGAGTTGTTTCCGGCAGAGATCCGATAGACTTTGCGAATGCAATTCCTGACTTGTATCAAAAAATACAAAGCGGGCAATGGAATGGAACCAATTGGTTAGATGAAGCATATAATAAAAATGCTCCTATACAGAACCATGCAGTAAATATCAGTGGAGGTTCTGAACAATCTGTTTTCTCAATGGGTTTTTCCTATGCTTCGCAGGAAGGTGTTTTGGGTAAGCCCGTTGAACCTAACTATGAAAGGTACACTGCAAGATTAAACAGCGACCATTCAATTTATAAGAAAAATGGTCTTGATATAGTAAAAGTAGGACAGACTTTCAATTACAGTTACAGTAAAAGGGGAGGTATTGCCATTGGAGGTATGTACTGGAATGATGTACGCAACTTACTGGTAGGTAATCCTTTGGTTCCTCTCTACAACGATGATGGCGAATATTATGCAGCTGATGATTTGGAGGCTTCAGGCTTAGCTGGTTTATCATCAAGGCTCTATAACCCCATAGCGCAAATGCACCTGAACAGGGGTATGAATGAAACCCGAAACTATAACATTAACAGTAACGCATATTTACAAATTCAACCGATAAGAGATTTAATATTTAAAAGCAGTTATGGTTACCGGTATAATGGTAATGCTTATCGCAGCTATCAGCCGGCATACAATCTTGCAGGAGATGTATCATTAAGTCCGGGACGAATTACTCAATCTTCAGGAAACGGACACAGCTGGACTTTTGAAAATACCCTGGATTATACGTTCAATTCAGGGGATCACAGTTTTGATGTACTTGTAGGCCAGTCATTAGAAAAATGGGGATTGGGAACCGACATGAGCACAACAAACGCAAATCCAACATTTCTTGGGTTTGAACATGCTTTCCTTGATAATACCGATGGTTTAACTACCGGTGTTACCAGTATTTCGGGCGGTCCGCTTAGCAGAGGTCAGCTGGCGTCTTTTTTTGGCAGGGTAAACTATGACTATGCTGAAAAGTATTTGTTAACATTGGTAATGAGAGCCGACGGTTCCTCCAATTTTGCAAGAGGGAATCGCTGGGGGTATTTCCCGTCTGTTTCTGCAGGCTGGGTAATGACCGAGGAAGGATTTCTACAGAATAATGGTATTGTAGATTTTTTGAAGTTGAGAGTCAACCTGGGACAAAACGGTAACTCCGATATTGATCCATTTCAATATTTAGCGCTCGTTGGATTCGATAAGGATAACAATTACCGCTTCGGTAGCAACAGAGACGTGATGCAGCTGGGTGGTTATCCCGCTATATTGCCTAATCCAGATGTTTCATGGGAAACTTCAGAGCAGTTGAATGTTGGTGTGGATGCAAATTTTTTGGATTCACGGCTTCAATTGATTTTAGATTATTACAATAAAACAACAAAAGACTGGTTGGTTCGTCAGCCTCTGCCTGCAATTTTTGGGGCACAAGCTCCTTACTACAATGGTGGAGATATTGTAAACGAAGGTTTTGAACTATCTCTGCGGTGGAACGATCGGATTGGTGAATTCAATTACGGGGCACATTTTAATATCGCCAAAAATGAGAATGAAGTTACCAGGTTGGGTAATGCAAGCGGATTTATTCAAAGTGAAGGTAGCATAATATCGCAGGGAACCGATCCCGTATGGCGCGTTGAAACCGGATTTCCTGTAGGGTATTTTTATGGTTACAAAACAGCCGGAATCTTCCAAAACCAGTCAGAGATTGATAATTGGTCAGATGGTTTCCTGCAGGATAACCCACAGCCGGGTGATGTAATCTTTGTGGATACTAACGGCGATGGAAATGTAACTCCTGATGATAAAACAATGATTGGTAATCCACATCCTGATTTTAGAATAGGATTTGGACTTAACTTCGATTATAAAGGATTTGATTTCGCACTCACAGCCAAAGGAGCATTCGGTCATCAAATAATGAAATCGTATCGCTCATTTGCCGATAATGAATTTCATAATTATACCGATCGTATTTTAAACCGTTGGCATGGCGAAGGTACCTCCAATCTTCTGCCACGGCTGACTGCTGGTAATACTACGAACAGAATTAATATCTCGGAAATTTATATTGAAGACGGAGATTTTGTTAAAATCCAAAATGTAACTCTTGGTTATGATTTCAAGAGGTTGATGCCAAATGTACCTTTAGGGCAGGCACGTTTATATGTAACCGCACGAAACCTGTTGACATTTACGGATTATTCAGGTATGGATCCTGAAGTTGGTTACGGCGATGAGCAGCCTTTTGTGTCGGGTATTGATTTGGGTTTTTATCCTTCACCACGTTCATACATGATTGGTGTTAATCTTAAATTTTAAAAACTATTAATTCAGAAATGTTATGAAAAAGCTAATATATTATTTGATTGCAGTTTTATTGCTATGGGGATGCGAAGATTTTCTGGACATGGATCCTCTTACCGATAAAACCTCGGCTAATTTTCCGCAAACAGCAGAAGATGCTGAACAAATGATGGCCGGTATCTACACAATTATGAACAATACACAACATTTGGTTGACAGAAGTCCTTTTTTCATTTGGGAAGTCGCCAGTGACGACAAGCTCGGAGGCGGCGGAATGAATGATATTCAGGCACAGTCGTATGAAACTTTCCAGTTCTCCGACAATGAAATGTTATTGCATTCATGGGAAGTATTGTACCAGGGAATACACAGGGCTAACTTTGCCATAGAAAATATGCCTTTATTGGGTGATGAAGTGGTTAGTCCTGCCAAAAAAGACCAGTTTACCGGAGAAGCAATGTTTTTACGAGCCTGGTACTATTACCAGTTAAACACTGTTTTTAATGAAGTTCCATTGAAAGTTACTACTGAAAATGAGAACTTACCAGCAGCTTCAGCCGATGAAATTTATGGGCAAATAGCTTTAGACCTGAAAAATGCCATTGAATTATTGCCTGATGTACCATACACCCAAACACAACAGGGAAGAGTTACCAAATGGGCCGCACAAGCTTTAATGGCTCGGGTATTTCTATTTTATACAGGTTTCTATAACAAAAATGATATAGCTTTACCTGAAGGAGGATCTGTATCAAAACAAGATGTTATTGGTTGGTTAGAAGATTGTTATGCCAACAGCGGCCATTACCTGGTAGATGATTTTCATGAACTCTGGCCTTATACCAATTCATTGACCATTGGTGATTATGAATACATTCAGGATTACATGGCAGAAACAGGCAAGAGCCTCACTTATGCAAGTGACAATGGCGCCAGGAATCCGGAATCTGTTTTTGTCCTTCAGTTCTCTAATTTTGCAGGATGGGGTATCGACAGAGGTTACTCTAACACCTACCAGTTGTTTTATGCTTTAAGGGGACTGCAGAACCTTGAACACACCTACCCGTTTGCCGGGGGATGGGGACAAGGAAATTCAGTGCCTGAATCACTGGTTGAGCAATGGCAGGAAGATGAACCCAACGATCCCAGACTTTGGGCTTCTGTTATGGATATTGAAAAAGAAGTAATTCCGCTGGGATACCAAAGAGGTCAATGGGATTTTGTTCTTGAAAGTAATTACTGGGGTAAAAAGTATAACGGGGTTACAGCAAGAGCAGACGATGGAAGTTTGAAAAATGACTATGGTGTCATAATGTACGGAACATCCGACAATAATCAGTTGTCTCATACTGATGACTTGATTTTTATCCGCTTTGCCGATGTGCTTTTAATGCTTTCTGAATTAAAAGAAGATGCAACATATATGGATGAAGTCAGAGATCGCGCCGATTTGCCTCCTGTTGAATATTCACTGGAGAATATTCAGAAAGAAAGGCGTTATGAGTTGGCATTTGAAGGCATCAGGTGGAACGATATGAGGCGCTGGGGTGACAGTTTTACCAAAGCTGCACTGGAATCACAGGAAGGTGTGAAAGTTTTCAACTTTGGAGTTGAAGACACACATACTGCTTTGCATCCCGATGGTTATAGTGCGCGTTATGATGCAACAAAAGGTTTCTTCCCCATTCCTCAAAGCCAGATCGACCTTTCTGAAGGTTTACTGGAACAAAATGAGGGCTATAGCCAGTCGGGACTGGGATTGTACAGTGGTTGGCAAAATTAATCGAAAGAAAAAAGATGTAATAATAAAGACTGCTTATATTTCATAGGCAGTCTTTATTTTAATATTTCGTCAGATAATTCTAAGCAGAAATATCAAATCCATTTCCAGGTTGAAAAAAGTGAGGAATTCATTGTAGCTAAAAGGGAAAAGTACTATTTGTTTGTATCGACAGTACAAGCTTTTTTGTATTGATAATACAAACTCTTTGGTAGTTTAATTACGCGATACTGAATTGTTTGCTGTATTGAAATAATACTATTATCGACTTAATGAATCTGAAGTCGGATAATGAAATTGTCCCGGTTATTGTTGAAAAAACGCAGTGGT
>JBNJDH010000162.1:0-7127 GCA_051744695.1 Bacteroidota bacterium
AGCAAACGGAATTTTCTTGTTGAAAAGCACCGATGCGGTGGCGGCCAGGTGACCGCCGGCCGAAAAGCCCATTATTCCTATTTTGGAAGGGTCTACGCCAAACTGGTCGGCCTGTTGCCTCACCGTCAGGATGGCTTGCCGGGCATCTCCCAGCGGAATGTAAGGCGCATCTGTGAACAGCTCCTTGTCCGGCAAGCGGTATTTGAGTACAAATGCCTGATATCCGAGTGAAGCCAGCCATTTGGCAACTTCGGTCCCTTCATGTTCGTAAGCCTGGGCCTGGTAACCACCGCCCGGGCAGATGATGACCGCCGGACGGGTGGTGTCCCCGGTGGCTTCGAAATGCCACATTTCCGGTTTTGTTACATTCTTAAGCGTGGCGGTCCCGTTTTCGGATGAAGTCCTTGTTTCTTCTATTTCAACATCTTTAGAGCCCGGAGCCGGCGGGTCATAAATGGGGACGGGGGTGTATTGTCCTGCTGATGTCTGCATCATACCCGACAAAGTAAAGAAGATGATTAGTAGTTTTTTCATAATTCCTGGTTTATATGATTCACCCCGTGGATGTTGCGATTTCATGGAATGCCTGTAACAAGGCCTCATTCTCTTCCGGGGTTCCCACCGTGATGCGGAGACAGCCTTCGCAAAGATCTACGCCCGAACGATCACGGATGATGATGTTTTTTTCTACCAGAAAATTATATATTTTTTTCGGATCATCGGTCTTCAAAAGGATGAAATTGGCATCGGATGGATAAATCTTGTTGATAAAAGGCATCTTACGCAACTCACCGACAAGCTTTTCCCGCTCATTGAGAAGATTTTTTACCCACTCCTGCATCCGGGTGTTTTCCGAAAGCAGCTCAAGGGCTTTCTTTTGCGTCAGCGTATTTACATTGTAAGGATATTTTATCTTACTAAACACGTTTATTATTGATGATGAGGCAAATGCCATTCCCAAACGGATGCCCGCCATTCCCCAGGCTTTTGAAAAAGTCTGGAGAATAACGAGGTTGGGATGCTTCTCCAGCTCAGGAAGCCAGCTTTTGCCGGGAGCAAAGTCGATATAAGCTTCATCAATGACCACAATCCCGGGAAAGTTCTCCAGTACCCGACGGATGTCTTGTGCCCGGAAACAGTTGCCTGTAGGGTTGTTCGGTGAACAAAGGAACAGGAGTTTTGTATTTTCATCGGCACTGTTGAGCAGGCCGTAGGTGTCGAGTCCGAAGTCTTCGGTCAGCAGTACCTTTTTGACTTCCACATCGTTGATATCTGCTGCAACTCGATACATCCCGTATGTCGGCGTGATGGATACCATGTTGTCGACTCCCGGACGGCAAAAAGCGCGGATTGCCAGGTCAATGGCTTCATCGCTGCCATTGCCCAGAAAGATGTTGGCCGGGTCTACGTTTTTAATTGTGCCGATCTTTTTTTTGAGTTCACGCTGATAGGGATCGGGATACCGGTTGTATGGATCATTGAAAGGGTTTTCGTTGGCATCCATAAAAACTGCCGCATCCCCGCTGAATTCGTCCCGGGCCGAGGAATAAGGTTTCAGGTTCCGGATGTTTGGCCGCAAAAGTTCATCAAGTGATTTCATTTTCTAAACTGTTTAGTTGAGTTTAGGTCGTATTCGTTTTTTCAATCCATGTCCTTTAACCTGACCGATACCGCCATTTTGTGGGCATCAAGGAGTTCGGCCCCGGCCATGGTTTCGATCACCGGTCCCAGTTTCTTCAGCCCTTTGGGCGATATTTCCTGGAAGGTGATCTTTTTACAAAAGCTGTCGAGTCCCACCCCGCTGTATGCTTTGGCATATCCGTAAGTAGGAAGGGTGTGGTTGGTTCCCGATGCATAATCTCCGGCGCTTTCGGGTGTGTAGTTCCCCAAAAATACCGAACCTGCATTTCTGATGCGTTCAGCTGCAGCGTGGTAATCGCGAACCGACAGGATGAGGTGTTCGGGGGCATATTGATTGGCAAACGCGATCATCTCATCCGGGTTTTTAAGTAAAATCATTCGGCTGTGGGCCAGCGCTTTTTGGGTGGTTTCCGCCCTGGCGAGTGATGCCAGTTGATTTTCAATCTCTTTTCTAGTTTGTGTGATCAGCGATTCAGAGGTTGTTACCAGAATGGCCTGGCTGTCGGGTCCATGCTCCGCCTGAGACAAGAGGTCGGATGCCACAAAAGCCGGGTCGGCACTTTCGTCGGCCATGACCAGGACTTCTGATGGGCCTGCCGGCAGGTCAATGGCTGTGCCTTCGAGTGATATCAGTTGTTTGGCTGCTGTCACATAGCTGTTGCCCGGCCCGAATATTTTGTCAACTTTCGGGATGGATTCGGTTCCGTATCCCATAGCTGCAATGGCTTGTGCCCCGCCTACCTTGAAAATTCTATCAATGCCCGAGAGATGGGCCGCCAGCAGGATGGCCGGGTGGATCTTTCCGTTTTTATCGGGAGGGGTGCAAAGGACAATATCTTTGCATCCTGCCACAACGGCTGGAACGGCCAACATGAGAACTGTAGAGAACAGCGGGGCAGAACCACCGGGGATGTAAAGCCCTACTTTCTCGATGGCTTCACTTCGTTGCCAGCAAACCACACCGGGGGCGGTTTCCACTTTCCTGACCGGCTGTTTCTGGTTTTCATGAAACTTTTGGATGTTAAGCCGTGCCGTGTTGATGGCATCTTTCAACTGACTGTCTACTTCGAGGCAACCGTTTTTGATTTCGGTTTTCGAAACAGCCATGTTTTCGATGCTCACACTGTCGAAACGTTCCGTGAATTCTTTGACGGCCTGGTCTTTTCTTTGTTTTACTGCTTCCAGAACGGGGCGGACGGTTTCCATTACAGCCTGCTGGTTGCTGACCGCCCTTTCGGTGAGCGGGGCCCATTCTTCTGGTCCCGGGTATCTGAAGGTTTGCATGGCATTAAGAATTTAAAGGATCATTTTTTCAATGGGTATGATGAGTATTCCCTGGGCGCCGTTTTCTTTTAATTGGCCAATGACATCCCAGAAATGGTCTTCCTGAATAACAGAGTGGACCGAGCTCCACCCTTTCTCTGCGAGGGGTAAGACAGTCGGGCTTTTCATTCCGGGCAAAATGTCCACGATTTGGTCTATTTTGTCGTTGGGTGCATTCAAGAGAATGTATTTGTTTGAGCTGGAAGCCATGACTGCATTGATGCGGAATATCATTTGATCAAGGATGGCTTGCTTTTCCATGGACAATTGGTTGTTTGCAACCAATACCGCCTCTGAGTCCATTACTTTCTCGACCTCTTTCAGGTGGTTGGCTACCAGCGTACTTCCTGAGCTTACGATGTCGAAAATGGCATCTGCAAGCCCGATTCCCGGGGCAATTTCCACCGATCCGGCAATTTCGTGGATTTCTGCGTTGATTTTATTCTCATTAAAATATTTGCGCAGTATTTCCGGATATGAAGTAGCGATCTTCTTGTTTTCGAACCATTCGGGACCGGTGTAGTTGAATTCTTTCGGTATGGCCAGGGATAGGCGACATTTGCTGAAACCCAGTTTTTTGACGGTTTTAAGGGAGAATCCTTTTTCCGCGATCTCGTTTTCGCCCACGATGCCTATGTCGGCCACGCCATCCGCTACGGTCTGGGGAATGTCATCATCGCGTAGGAACAATACCTCAACCGGGAACTTGGATGCAGCGGCCACAAGCCTTCCGCTTCCCAGATTGAATTTAATGCCCGCTTCCTTAAGCAGGTCACGGCTCTCTTCGAATAACCGGCCCTTTTTTTGAAGTGCAATTCTCAGCTTTGTTTCCATTTTAAGGTTTCTTTTTTGGTTCGTTTTTACTTTCTTTTTTAGAGAATCCGGCAAAAAAAAAGGCCTACCCGAGGTAAGCCTTTTTGTCAAATATTGTGCATAGTACAACCAGCCCACCCTCGTTATATGAG
This sequence comes from Bacteroidota bacterium, assembly GCA_051744695.1. GTDB lineage: Bacteria > Bacteroidota > Bacteroidia > Bacteroidales > Marinilabiliaceae > Marinilabilia. The sequence continues at coordinate 3,930 of JBNJDH010000162.1, forward strand.
GCAGAAATGATGATGAGCGTGATGATGTACTGAAAAAATCATATTTGTTTCCTTTTTTTGGTGTTGATCCGGTGCAAAATTATGGTCTTTTTTGATAAAATCAAATTTTTGGCAAATTTTTAAAAACCGGTTCAATTTTCCGTTTGGAAATCATATTTGTCTCATTCGGCAGTTCCGGCAAAAATGGCATATTGCTTATCTTCGCTTTTGATGTGATGGGCAATCCATTCTTTTATGAAATTGGTGACTTCCAAAGAAAGGATCAGCTTGCCTGATTGGTACTTGTCGTAAAATTCGGAAGCTTTTTTTATGAATGCCTCATGTTCTTCCCGATGCTTGTCAAGGCCCGGAAATCCGATTGATTCCATATATTTCTCTTCATTGGAGAAATGGACTTTGGCATAATCGAGCAGACCTTTGATGAGTTGCCCCACTCTCTCTTTCGAGGAGCCGTCTTCCAGTCCCTTGTAAAAATCATTGAGCATTTCAAACAAAGTATGATGCTCTTTGTCGATTTCCGGGAGGTTCATCTTGTATTCGGATGTCCATTTGATCATATTTAAACAAGTTTAGTGGTGATTGATCAAATATTGTTGGCAAAGCGTGCGTATTGCTGGTCGGTTCCCTTGATGTGGTTGATGAGCCATGTTTTCAGGAAGTTGGTGACTTCAAGAGACAGGATGAGTTCGTCCTTTTTGATTTTCTCATAAAACTCGTTGATCTTTTCAATATAAAAGTCGTGCTTCTCTTTATGGGCATCAAAATCCGGATAACCAATGGACTTCATGTATTGCTCTTCGTTGGCAAAGTGATATTTGGTGTAGTCTAGCATCCCCTCCACCAGGACTGTGAGCTTATCTTTGGATTTTCCATCCATCAGTCCCTGATAAAAATCGTTGAGCAGGGATATCCACTTTTGATGTTCTTTGTCGAGGGTTTCGTGTCCGACGGAGAGATCTTCGGTCCATTTTATAATCATAAGGTACTGGGTTTTTATTGTAACAATTGTTTTTTGGCTTGCAGAGTCATACGAATAAATGAATAAAATGTTGCGGGGTATTGTCAACAGACTCCTGCATGACGAAAACAAAGGTGCTCAAAATTTTAAAAAAATAGACGATACATCTTTTATTCTTCTAAATTTTATTTTCATGTTTAATCCTTTTTAAAGTCGGAGTAAACTCGGATTAAATTCGGTTCTAACCGACTTTGATTTGTGTTTACTATGTCTTTAAAATGATTTCAGAAAGGAAAGAGTAACTTATACTCCCGGGAAAAAACCACATTAAATCCGGATTAAAATATTTGTGTATAAGATGGTCCTGTCCTTAAAAAAGTTATTTTTGAATTTCAGACCAGAGTGCAAAGCGAATTACAATCATAACTGCCGTATTATGAGCATAATCAAACATATACCCAATACGTTAACCAGTTTAAATTTGTTTTTTGGCGCGGTAGGGATCGTTTTTGCTTTCCAGGGGCGTCCCGACCTGACTGCCTGGAGTGTATTAATCGCTTCGGTTTTTGACTATTCTGACGGTTTTGCCGCCCGGATGCTAAAAGCTTACAGTGATATTGGCAAAGAACTCGATTCACTGGGAGATCTGATCAGTTTTGGATTGGCTCCTGCGGCAGCATATGTGAGTCTTTTGCATTTTCATTTTTCAGGAAGCTGGGATTTGGCTTTTTTTGAAAGGACCCTGTTAGAACAATTGTTGTTGTTATTGCCATTTGTGCTGACGATATTTTCCGCTCTTCGGCTTGCCAAATTTAATCTCGATACGAGGCAGTCAGAGTCCTTCCTGGGGCTCACAACCACGGCCACCGGCATGTTTTCCGTTGCACTCGTTCATCTGATTTTCACCCGTGGCGAAGGTTGGTTGGCTTTGTCTTCCCCCTGGTTTGTCTTCCCTCTTTTGGCGGTCTTTTGTTTTCTGCTGGTGAGCGAGATTCCTATGTTTTCCTTGAAGTTTAAAACTTTCGGGTTAAAAGGAAATAATGCATTGCGGTACCTGCTTTTGTTGATTGGTCTTGCATCTGTTTTATTATTTGGCATGGGCGGAATAGCGATGACGGTACTGGCGTATGTTTTGTTTTCGGTAGGGGTGTTTGTTTTTTCCGGAAACGAGCCCAAAGTTTCTCCCTGAAAAAAGGCCGTCCCCAAAGAGACGGCCCCGCAATTTTATGTAATGCAATACCCTGAATTTAAACTCAATCTACAAACTCCAGCTCCTTCACATTGACATTCAATGCCGATTTGATGTCTCCGCTTTTGGATTTGAATCCATCGCTGGAAGGAACACCTTCAATCAGCACCTTTTTGCCTTTCTTAAGGAAATCAGCTACTTTGGTGCTCTGGCCGTCATTTTTCCACATGGCGGCGCGCACCCATTCGGTGCGATCAACTTTGTTGCCCTGCTGGTCTTTGTAGTCCATCGATACGGCAACATCAAAATTGATCACCTTTTTTTTGCCTACTTCCTTAATTTCGGCGTCATGTCCGAGGGCTCCGGACAAAATCATCTTTAACATGATAGTAAAATTTAGGGTTAATAAATACAATTGTAAAATTAGAAGGAATTTTGTTTATAACCTAATATTTAGGGTGCTGATTTTCTTATGATTGGTCGTTTTTTGTTTTTGTGCCTTTAATTTCGGTATTTTCCGTGATTGTTGGTCGTTCTCGTAAAATCATGTTATTTTGAAACATAAACCGTAAAAAACACTATTATGAAATCTTGGTTCATTTTTTTTAGTATCCTGATGATGATTTTAGCTCTTCCGACAGGTGTTCGTTCGGCATCTTCCCCTTACATTGATGATGAATCGGTGGATGCCACCATTCAGACGTTAAGTGAAAAATACCCATCCAAAGCAGATGCAATCGAAAAAGGGGTGAAGCATCTGGCAACGCTTTGGCGCGAAAAGGACGGAGATCGCAGCGATTTTCATGACTTCTGCCTTAATCATTATGTGGCAGATGAGCAAGAACGATCGTTGTTGCTCGAAAAAGTCAGCCGCAACCTGGAAATTTTACAGGGGCATTTCAATCAAATCTCTTTAAAATTAAAAGAGCCCCTGCATCTGCCTATGGGTGATATCACTGCCATTGATGAGTCTTTTGGCGGCTTTAGTGCTTCCTCGCATCTCGATGAGGATTTATACTCCAGTAAAATCGGTTTTCAGGTGGCTCTCAAC
>JBNJDH010000163.1:0-7126 GCA_051744695.1 Bacteroidota bacterium
CGGGAAGCCTCCATCAGTTCGGGTGTCTCTTGCCAGGTAAATTGTGATCCCGGATAAAGTCCATAAAGATGCGACATATGGCGGTGACCGGGCTCGGCTTCTTTCAGTTCTTCCGACCACTCCATTATGCGGCCGTCACTGCCGATTTCAGGCGGGGTGAGTTTGTCGAGTTGCTCCTCAAGCTTTCGGATAAAACGGTCTTCTTCGTCCAATACTTCAGCAGCTTCTATGACGGCCGTAAACAAGTGATGAATGATCTGATGATCCATGGAAGGCCCCATCACCACGGAAGCCCGATTGCCATCGGGGGTAAAAAAAGTGTTTTCGGGCGACATGGAAGGACCGGAGACCAACAGACCGGTTTCGGGATCTTCTACCAGAAAATCGGAAAGGAAAAGAGCAGCTTCTTTCATGACGTCAAAACCCGAATTCCGTAAATTGGCCGTATCCCGGGTAAACAAAAAATCTTCCCAGAGATGTGTGGCCGACCAGGCGGCACCCATGGGCCACATCCCCCACTGAGGCAACCCCTGGGGCGTGGTGAAATGCCAGGCATCAGTGGTATGGTGGGCCACAAATCCATCGGCACCATAAAGATCACGGGCTGTCTCCCGCCCGTTATCCCTCAATTTTCCAATAAATTCCAGAAAAGGGCGATGACATTCGAAAAGATTGGTCGGGCCAGCCGGCCAGTAATTCATCTGGAGGTTGATGTTGATGTGATAATCGGCATTCCACGGCGGCGTCAGCGATTGGGCCCATAACCCCTGCAAATTGGCAGGCATGCAGCCGGGCCGGGAGGAAGAGATGAGCAGGTAACGGCCAAACTGAAAGTAGAGGCTATACAGCGCCGGATCGGAGGCCCCGTTTCTTAAAGCTTCTAACCGCTGATCGGTAGGGAAAAAGATGGCATCGGATGTTCCCAGGTCGAGTGACACCCTTCCAAAAAGCTCCTGATAATCGGCAATATGTTCCTGCTTCAAAGTGGCATAATCTTTCCCGGCTGATTTTTCCAGGTATTGCTGACACAATGCTGTGGGATCTTCCCCCCGGTAATCGGTAGCCGCCACATGAACAAGCATCACAGAGTCGGCATTTTTCACGGAAATCGTTTCCCCTTCTGAAGAGAGGGAACCACCGGAAGGAATGATCTTTACGCGGGTCTCATACCTCACACCATCTTTATCATCCACTTTCTGGCGCATGATGATCTCATCATCTTCCAATCGAATGTTTTCACCCTCCCCGGGCCGGCTTAATGAAGCAGAAAAAGAGATCTGTCCAGGCTGATCTGCAGAAAGCCGGATGATGCTGGCATCAGCCGGATGAGATGAAAAATATTCACGGGTGTAATTGACCCCATCGGCCCGGAATGAAATGCGAGCCACTGCGTTGTTCAAGTCAAGTTGCCGTTTATACGCGCTGTAATCATCCAGCCCGGGAAAATCCAATTCCAAATCGCCCAGAGTCTGATAAGTATTGGTTCCTTGCGGCATCCGGTCACTGAGCAGGTATTGCCGAACCATCGAATCGGCTTCTTCGTATTGCTCATCAAACAAAAGCGAGCGGATCTGGTCAATATGCTTGTACCCGTTGGGTTTATCGGTATGTTCGTCCTTTTTGGTCCACACGGTCTCTTCATTCAACTGAATGCGTTCCCGGTCAACCCTGCCAAAAACCATGGCGCCCTGGCGGCCGTTCCCCAAAGGCAGGGCTTCCACCCATTCTTCGGCAGGTTCATTGTACCAGATTTGGAGGGGGGAAGGGGAATTGGCGTTCCCATACAATCCTACAATCTTAAATGCAAATACAAGTAAAATAAATAATTTTAGCATCTTCGACTTTATTTCGTTTAACCTGCTTTATTCATAAGTTTTCGTCATGAGATGTTCAAATATCAAAAAGACAAGCAACCGCAGACATATTTGATGCAGGGAATAGTGAACGATTTTCAAATCAAATTTGATGAGGACGCTTGTATCTTGCCGATAGTTGGACATCGTAATAGATAATTTATGAATAAAGCAGGTTAAAGCTTAAATATGAATATCTATGAATAGTCCAGGCTAAAGCAAAAACAGGAAATTATTCCACAATTATTTTATGAAAAACCATCCTATCATCAACCATCAACCTGGCAAGATACATTCCCGGCCTTAGGTCTCCAATAAATAATTTTTCCCTGGTTTTATTTATAGTCTTTTTTTCCATGACAATGGCCCCTTTCATGTCTATAATAGAAAGAACACCCCCATTGCCGGGGATATCGATATTTATCCAATCTGTAGCAGGAACAGGATATACTGTAATATAAGCCTCGTTTTCAGGATCAGAAGGCAGACGTGTAGCTATACCATACTCTCCGGTCAATTCCGGTTTTGTTCCATAAGCCGAATTCACAGTTTTTTCTTCAGGCTTAATCCATCCGCTCACTTCATTAAAAGAAATTGAATAATTTCCTTCGGGCAACTCATAAGTGCCTGGCTCCAGCCATGTATTGCCACCATCATAACTCCAACGGGCACCTTCATTCACAGCATCTAGCGGCTCAATGTCAATAGTAACTTGCCCGGGTAAAATGGTCCTGGCCAAAAAAGGTGTTACACGATCATCTTCACCCGAGAGAAGAAATGTACCACCAGCAAAGAGAATACCGTCATTGCTTATACTAAAGGTCCTGACAGACGGCATTCCGTCTGTAATGTTATTAAATCCATTGTCAAGGGAATTCCAGGCATCGCCGTCCCAACGGGCAAATAGATTAACAGTATGACCGCCTGCATTCGTAAAAAAACCGCCGGCATAAAGATTGCCATAAGCATCAAGTGCAATGTCCAAAACATCATCATCAAGATAACTATCCGTATAATCACCAATTCCGCTCCATGAAGTACCATTCCAATAAGCCAGATACCTGACCGTGATGCCGCCTGCATTCGTAAAATCACCGGCTACAATCAACTCTCCATCCTCATCCTTTATAATTTTTTTCACACTCCCATTCACTCCGTCTCCCAAAGCAGTCCACTCTATTCCGTCCCATTTAGCAATCCGGCTGGCAGAAACAGAAGAATTACCCGCCTCGGTAAAACTTCCTCCTATATACAGGTTGTCCTGATCGTCAAATAAAAGAGAATTAACAGCACCATTGACACCTCCATCAAGGTCATGCCACTGATTGCCATCCCATTTTGCGATGTTATTAACAGATGCATTTCCCGCTTCTGTGAAATATGAACCACCAGCAATTAATTCATCCAAGCTATTGGTTGCTATAACATTCACTTCACGATTAATTCCATCACCCAGGGGCTCCCATTCGGCCCCGGACCACCGGGCAACCCTTTTGATCTCGGTTGCGCCCGATTTTGTAAAATTGCCACAAGCATACAAAATGCCATTGGAGTCAATGGTTATATCGTTTACAGAGGCATTAAACCCTTCACCCATGGGCAAATACTCTGTTCCATCCCATAATGCAATGCGATTAACCATCTCCCCACCAGCAGAAGTAAAAAGACCGGCCACATAAAGATTTCCCTCCTGATCAAATTCCGATGCATTAATACTGGAATCCGGACCACCTTGAAGCGCGTGAAAACGTGTCCCATCCCACCGTGCTATATGACGTACCCCCAATCCATCTGCACCATCAAAAAAACCACCTACAAAAACATCACCGGTTCCAACCCGTAAAATACTTCTAATTCTATAATCGTAGACGTTTGTTGTAAATTGGCTTCCAATGCTTTGCCAGGTTTCGTTCAAAGAAAGAACGGCGGCCCCACTAAGTTCTGTTGATGAAAATGAAGAAAAACTCCCGCAAGCATATAAACTTCCGCCATCATCAAAAAATAAGTCATGAACACGGGCATCAAACCCGACATATTCTCCACCCCCTGCACCACTCCAAGCAGAGCCGTCCCATTTGGCAATTCGATAGTAATTCTTACCCCCCGCAGATGTAAAATCCCCCCCCACATACACGTTGCCGGAATCATCTGCTTCCAGGGCCAACACGGAATTATTGGTCCCGGTACCCATCGGTTTCCAGGACGTGCCGTCCCAATAGGCAACACGCGACACATCGGTAGAACCACTTTCATTAAATTCTCCCCCGGCATAAAGCGTCCCGTTTGAACATAATATTAAAGCTCTTACCAAAAAATCAAATCCATCCCCAATAGGCGCCCAATAGCTCCCATTCCAAATTGCTACCCGATTGGCATCCTCTCCTCCTGCCGTAGTAAAGTCTCCGCCAACATAAACCTCATCAGGCCCGGCCACAGTAAGGGCATAAACAGTATTATTTCCAACTCCGTCCCCCAACGAACTCCAATCCGTGCCATCCCATTTGGCAACCCGATTCATTTCAAGGCCATTTATTTCCGAAAATGACCCACCAGCATATAAATTACCTGTCCCGTCTATGGCCAAATCCTCAATAACACCATTAATAGATTCAGCAATCGGGTAAAATTCGGCCCCATCATATTTCACAATTCGATGAGCCATTACACCGCCAGCAATTTCAAAATCCCCGGCTATAAAAATATTACCGTCATCATCAATAACCATGGCATTCACAAAATTGCTGATCGAGCTGCCCCCCGTCACACCGGGAAGAGCACCAACCGGATCCCAGCTTGAAGGTATCTGGGAGGACAAGCTTTGCGCAAAAAGGAAAGCAAAACAAAGAAAGGAGTAAAAGTGTTGCATAACCGTTTTATTTAATAAATTCAATATTTTCCGATTTGTTGAAAATAGTAATTTTCTTTAAATATTTTCGACAAGTCATACTTTTTCTTACTTATTAACCAGATGAACTAATAAAAAGGCAACTCCCGGGGAAGTCGCCTTTTATATGGATTTTATTGCTATATGTAAAAAAGAGATGACACAGTTTTTTGAACACTCCCAAGTTTACAATTTTTATAAAATTTATGAAGCATGGAGGTATCCTCAATTGCGAAAAATGTCTATAGGTTTTTATGGTGAAGGCCTGTAGATTATTACGAGGCCAAAATTTGGGAGACCTGCTGTTATTGTTTATTACTTTTAATTTTTTAAGGCATCACCAAATTTCCCCGGTGCGAAACCATGAGTGGGAAAAATAAATTTCTTTAAACCCTTGCAAGAAATTAACCTATAGCTTAATTTTGTCAATGAAACGAAAAGCCACAATCGTCCGTTCTTCTCAAAATGGCACGCGCCATATAGCAATAGACCAGGAAAATTTTGAAACTTTGATAGAGTTTCTGGAACGAGACAAAAAGCACAAAAACAAGTTTATAGATATTTGCAACATCATCCTTGAAGGTCTTAAAAACACTCAGATTTATGACAAGGAAAACATCAATCAGCGATGTAAGCATGTCACCGCAATGAAATTTTTTTAAGGGCAGGAAAATGCCCGTATTTATTGCCAGGAAGTTAAAAGAGAAGACCAAACCTTTGTGGTTATTGCTTCAGAATTGCTTGACGTAAAAAGTCAAAAAAAATTACACATAAGGAAAAGACCCTTATTGAAAAAGTTGCCCGTTATGAATTCACAATTGAATAAATCAGACACCATCAGAAGCGCTTTTGATCAAATTTTTAATGAGAGAACTTCTGAAGAACAATTAGCATCTGAAGCCAGACTACTGAGTTTTCGTTTTTTGGACATTATTGAACGAAAATGCCAGAATACAGGCATGAGCAGAAAAGACCTCGCCAAAAAGGTAGGAACTTCACCTTCCTACATAACTCAGCTATTCAGGGGAAACAAACTTATCAACATGCTTACACTGGCTAAATTCAAAAGTGTTCTTAATATTGAGTTTGAGATCAAAGAAAAAATACCCTACGAAGAACAGGTTAAAAAACACCCATATCCTTCGGACGGGAAAGGAGTATGGGTTTACAGACCATTTAAAACTCCTGATTACAATAATCCCGATAAAGTCCCTACGCCATCTCAGAAAGAAGAACTTATCGCTTAATTTGACCGAAACATGCTAGCCAAACGATCAGAAATTCAATTGCAAAATTTTGCTGTTTTGCAATCAAATTATCAGTATATCCCTACAGATGAAGACCCTCAAACTATTCAAAAAGTTTTCGATGAGTATGATATCGATATTGACTTCACCCATCGTTCCGGAGAAAACAATGAAATACAGGTTTTTACAAAATTATCCATCAATAATAGTGAAAAGACACTCCCGGGATACAGCCTGTTTATAGAGGGTGCCGGAATATTTTTTATTGACCCAAATCAGGTTTCAAAAAAGGAAGAAGAAATCAATTTAAAATATTATTCTACCGTCAGCATTCTGTTGGGCTATTTACGGAATTCATTGTCCAACATGACTGCATCAGCTCCTTTGGGACCATATATCCTTCCTCCCATTGATTTATCAGATTTGTTCATGAAAAAAAATGAAAAAGCAGGAAACTCTGATACAAAATAAAAACGATAGCTCAAAAAGCCGACGATTCCACCTTCCTTCCTGCCGTTAAAACATGGCTGCTATCAAATGATGGTCCGCACTGGCAGGAAATTGCCCACTCGCTGGCAGAAAATGACCCCCGCAGGCACAAACGTGAAACGCTCCTGCCACAAAATTTACCGGGCTGCGCAAAAATTTTAAATCGCTGGTGCAAAAGTGGTACGAACTGGCGGCAAAGTGGGTTTTCCTGTCGGAAAATTTTGCGCTCCTGCCGGCAAAGGGCCTCGAGCTGGCAAAAAATCAGTATCTCTTGGGCGCAATGGAACGTGCGCTGGCAGAAAATCAGTATCTCCTGCCATAAAATGCCCCGAGCTGGCGGTAAGTCAACCTTAGCTGGCGGAAAATCAGCAGTCGCTGGCGGCGAAGTGCCCCGAGCTGGCGGCTTAGTGAGCCCTCCTGCCGTTTAAGTGGGTCGTCCTGGCGGAAAAATTCAAATTCCTGCCAGCGTAGTGACCCGGGCTGGCGGGCAGGAAGCGGTGACAAAGCGCCAGCGCACCCGTTTACCTTACCCGGAAATAAAAATTCGGCCCCGGAACAGGGGGGATGCCCCATTCAAAACTGCTCCCCAGCCGGCAGCAATTCAATTTCCGAAATCCCGATTTCAGATTGATTAGCCGGAGCCCCCAAACCCG
>JBNJDH010000164.1:0-7094 GCA_051744695.1 Bacteroidota bacterium
AGTCTTCTGATTTTTTTAATGATCAATGGAAAGTGCAATCCTGGGATCTGGTTGATGTGCCAACGCGGGGTGAAATATTTTTTCAGGGGACCGAGGTAACATATGTATCTGAAAAACGAAGAGAGCGCATCCGGCGCGGACACATTGCTTTTGTTTTTGAACAGATCCATTTGATTGATGAACTCACTGTTTATGAAAACATCGAACTGCCCCTGTTGTATTTGCCCAATTCCCGGAAAGAGAGACGCAAACGGGTTGAAGGGCTGATGGAGCAGTTTCGGTTAACCCATTTGAAAAATCAGTATCCCCGCAATCTCGGAAACTTTGTTGATCAAAAAGTGGCTGTTGCCCGGGCCCTGAGTTGTTCCCCTGATTTGTTGCTGGCAGATGAACCCGCTGGTCGTCTGATTTCATCTGAAAAAGGTGAATTGATGGATCTGTTTCGAGAACTTAATGAGGAAGGACAGACCTTGGTAATGGCCACGCATTCGTATGAAGAAGCGCGGCGTGGTCAACGAATCATTCAGTTGTTTGATGGACATGTGGTTTCATCATCGCCCGGTCGGGCCTAAAAGATTCCCCTTTCAGACTGCAGGTCCCGATTTGCTATTACACACACATTGATCTATGAAAATATTAAGTTACATAAAAATCTCATTGCGTTCCTTATTTTTGCATCGCGGCTTTTCTTTGATAACCTTGCTGGGATTATCGGTGGGGATTGCAATGAGCATTTTTGTTCTTGAATATGTGTTTTACCAGTTTTCGTATGATGAACATTACGTGGATTCTGAAGACATTTACAGGGTTGTATCGGAGGGCCAACTGGGGGGCGAAGATGTGCATGTAGCCCTTAGTCCGATGCCGCTGGCCCGTGTGCTTAACCATTACAGGGAGGCAGATGCCGTGACCCGGGTTGTTGATGCCTCAGGCAAGCCTGTCCAGAGTGATTTTTCCCGTTCATACGAAAACGATATCATTTATGCGGATTCTTCTTTTTTCCGGGTATTTCAACGTCCTTTTCTGGCAGGTGATCCCGGTGAATGTCTTGTCGATTCATCATGCATAGCTATATCCGCTTCGGCCGCAGAAAGATTGTTTGGTGATCGTGATCCAATGGGAAAAAAGGTGCAGATTGAGGATGAACATAGTTATGAAGTGCATGCCGTTTATCAGGATGTTCCGAAAAATTCTCATTTTCAATATGATTTTGTGTTGCCTTTCAGAAGTGTAGAAAGAAAACTGCAGGAACGTTATGGCGACGAATACAAGGAAATCGACGAAAGTTGGTTTTCACTTATCACCTATATATATTTTAAACATGACGGGCAGGGAGGCAGCCGGAGTTTTCAGGATCGGTTAAATTCTGATGTGGCACCGGATATGAATGCCGAAGCAGAAGAGTTGTTTGACCAGCAGACAGGGGCCGAGCTTCATTTTAAATTTCAGTCCATTGAGAACATCTATCTTTTTTCGGACTATGAATTTGAAATCGGGGAGACCACCCATTCCTTGTATGTTTTCGTGTTTTTAGGAGTGGCCTTGTTCATTTTGATGATAACCGTCTTCAATTTCATGAACCTTACAACCGCCCGGGCATTGGATCGTGCGCGGGAAGCAGGTGTTCGAAGGATGTTCGGGGCTGCTCGCCGGCATCTGGTTGTTCAGTTTATAAGTGAATCGGTACTGTTCAGTTTGGTTGCCCTGTTTCTGGGGCTTGTGATGGTGGAGCTGTTATCACCGGTTTTTAGTCGTTTGTTCGGGATGGAGCTTTTTGAAGCCGGTGTCCGTCAAAACTTTGATTTTCTGTGGATTTTGGGAATTACTTTATTTGTTGGCTTTTCATCAGGTATTTATCCGGCATTTGTTTTTTCAGGCATCCGGGGCGTGCATCTTCAAAAAGGCTATCATAAGTTTTCTTCCCGGCCCGGATTGTGGGTTAGGGGCGCTCTTGTCCTGATTCAGGTATTTGTGGCTGTTACCTTGATGGCCACAGCTATTGGTATGCAACGTCAGCTCCGTTTTGTAAATGAAGCAGAATTGGGTTATGAACCCTCTGAAATGCTTCTTGTAGAAAGGGCACATTATCTTGATAATAAGGCAGGTGATGTAACCGGCCAAATAAAAGACCTGGATGGGGTGCGTAATGTCAGCCAGTTGTTTCATACTCCCGGTGATCCGGTTTCGGTCATGTCTTTTCATTTTTCCGAAAATCGTGATCGCATGTTCATGCTTTCGGTCTATCCTGTGGATTGCTCGTTTTTTGAAACAATCCAATCGGAAATCCCGACAGGCGATTTTCACTGTAAAGATTCTTCATCAGTGGTGGTCAACAGACATGCAGCCAGCTTGTTTGGAGGCGAGGGTGTTGTAGGTCAAAATTTGCACACCATCACACGCCAGCCCGAAAAAATGATTGATCTGAAAATCACAGGGGTTGCAAAGAACATTCATCATGGCGGTTTGAAACAATCACTGCGTCCTGCTTTATATGTGCCGGCGGAAGAAGGTTCTACCCCATCAAATATTTTAGTGCGATACCGTGAGGGAAAGCGCCGAGAGGTGGTTGAACAGATGAAAGAGATATGGAACCAGGCCGGGACAGAGGCTCCCTTTGCTGTTACAGACATGGAGGATAAACTGGATTCATTTTATCAGGAAGACCGGCGTTATGGTTCTCTGGCTACCGCTTTTGCTTTGCTGACGGTTGTTATTGCGTCTCTGGGAATGACAGGCCTGGTTTCTTTTCTTCTTGCCACTCATCAGCAGGATATGTTGTTGAGAAAGATCAACGGTCTGCCTGATGCAGGCAATCTGATTGACCGTTTTAAAAGTTATTTCTTTTTCGTGTTCTTTGGTGTCCTTATGGCTCTTCCGCTTTCTCAGTTTCTGTTAAGGCGGTGGACTGACACTTTCAGTGTTCAGTTTCCTGCTGATTATCTATGCTTTATTGCACCGGCGGTTTTTCTGCTGGTCATTGCTGTCTTGATTGCAGCATTTTCCGGAAAACGCATTTTGAGCCGGATGTCGCTTCACCATTTTTGAATCTGCCTATTTGATCTAATAAACCAAAAAGGATTGAAAAAAAATCAATATATTTGCGCGTTTAGAAAAAGAACCTGAATTTGAAATAATAAAAATACCTACAAATGCAGAACAAAGGAGCGATCAGACTCTTTGCCATACTCCTGGCATTGGTTAGTTTGTATCAGTTGATCTTCACCTATCATGCCCGGCGGGTTGAAAACCAGGCCGATGAATATGCAGAAGCCAGAGGTGGAGATGACCCGGCAAAAGTAAGCGACTACACTTTCCAGTACCTTGATTCAATGAAAAATGAGGTGGTTTATGACTTCCTATTCGGATTAAGGGAATACACCTACCAGGAATGTAAAGAGCGGGAGGTGAATTTCGGCCTCGATTTGAAAGGCGGGATGAACCTGATTTTGGAAGTGCAGGTCCAGGATATCGTGGATGCCCTTTCGAACTACAATCAGGATGAAAAATTCCGTGAAGCGCTCCGGTTGGCAAGGGAAAGGGAAAAAGAGTCTTCAACTGATTTTGTAACCCTTTTTGGTGAAGCTTTTGAGGAAGTGGCTCCCGACGGAAGATTGGCGGCCATTTTTAATACTGTTGAATTAAGAGATCGCATTGATTACAATTCGTCCAACGAAGAGGTGTTGGAGGTCATCAGAGAAGAGACCCAGGATGCCATTGACAATGCCTTTAATATTCTGCGCACTCGTATAGACCGGTTTGGCGTGGCTCAGCCCAACATTCAGCGGCTGGAACGTACAGGGCGTATTCTGGTTGAATTGCCCGGCGTGGGTGACCCGGAAAGGGTACGTGACCTCCTTCAGGGGACAGCTAATCTCGAATTTTGGGAAACTTACAACCAGGAAGAGGTTATGGAAAGTATGATGGAGGCCAATGAGCGGTCGGCCCAGATTCTTGCCATGGATGAAGCAGCTGGTCAGGATGATTCCGGGGAAGAAGAAACGGAAGTGAGTCAGGAAGAAGACTCTGTTCAGGAGGAAGAAGATGTGTCTCTGCTGGATGAGATTGAAAGCGATGAAAGCGGTGAAAGTGATACGCTTGACATTGATGCCGAAGAAGAAGACCAGGAGTCATTGTTTAGTTATCTGGCTCCCAGTGGTCGGCCCAATTCCCCTGTTGTCGGATTGGCTGAATCGCGGGATACAAGTGAGGTGAACGACCTTTTAAACAACGAAGAGATTCGTTCTATTTTGCCACGGGATGTGAAGTTCCTCTGGACGGTTAAACCCATCGAGGGAGAGGAAGCCCGTTTCTGGACAAATGAACAATTTGAAGAAAATGACGAGTTGTATCAGCTTGTGGCCATAAAAGTCACCAGCCATGATGGTCGTCCGCCACTTGAGGGTGATGCCATAACCAGTGCTCGTTCTACGACAAGTCAGCAGCAGGGTGGCAATTACGAGATTGAGATGTCGATGAGTAGCGAAGGCGCCAAGACATGGGCCCGCCTGACCAAGGCCAATATTGACCGGTCCATTGCCATTGTTCTTGATGGATATGTGTATTCGTTCCCCACTGTTCAGGGGGAAATTACCGGTGGACGTAGTTCTATTACGGGCGATTTCACGCCCCAGGAAGCAAAAGACCTTGCCAATGTCCTGGAATCTGGTAAGATGCCCGCTCCCGCCCGGATTGTCGAAGACAATGTTGTCGGCCCCTCTTTGGGAGAAGAAGCTGTTGATGCCGGTCTGACATCATTTATATGGGCGTTTATTGCCGTTCTGATCTATATGCTCCTCTATTACGGTTTTAAAGCCGGATTGGTGGCCGACTTTGCGCTCGTTGCCAATATGTTCTTTATTATGGGGGTGCTGGCCGCTTTCAATGCCGTGCTGACCCTTCCCGGAATTGCAGGTATTATTTTGACAATTGGTATGTCGGTCGACGCCAACGTGCTGATATATGAACGAATACGGGAGGAGTTGAAAGCCGGAAAAGGCATCGGACTGGCCATCTCGGACGGTTACAAAAATGCATTTTCGGCCATTATCGATGCCAATGTGACCACGTTCCTCACCGGACTCATCCTGTTCATGTTCGGAACAGGTCCCATTAAAGGTTTTGCGACAACTTTGATGATCGGTATTGCCACATCATTCTTCTCCGCATTCTTCATTACACGCCTGATTTATGAAAGCATGCTCAAACGGAAGATCTCTCTGACGTTTGCCACAAAATATACCGACGGGCTCTTCAAGAATTTGCATGTGCTCTTCATCGAGAAGCGGAAGATGTTTCTGGTATTGTCCAGCCTGGTTATACTTGTGGGTGTTCTTTCACTGGGATTCCGGGGATTGAAGCAGGGTATTGACTTCACCGGAGGTCGCTCATTTGTAGTTCGTTTCGATGAACCCACCCCGGCCACCGAGGTTCAGAGTGACTTGATAGCTGCTTTTGACGGAGCGAATGTGGAAGCCAAAACATTCGGTTCCGACAATCAGATCAGGATTACTACAAACTACATGGTTGACAGCGATGATAAAGAGGCTGACAGAGAAGTTGAAGCCCAGCTTCATGAAGGTCTGAAACCCTATTTGGATGATGATGTCAATCTGGATCAGTTCCTGCGCGATCACCGGATGAGTTCCCAGAAAGTCGGGCCTACAATTGCTGCCGACATCCGGAATAAAGCTGGATACGCCATCTTTTTCTCGTTTGTCATTATATTCCTTTACATCCTGCTCCGGTTCCGGAACTGGGAGTTTGGACTGGGTGCCCTTGGTGCTGTCGTTCACGATGTGATGATTGTGTTGGGCATTTTCTCCCTTCTTTATACGGTGATGCCTTTTTCCATGGAGATTGATCAATCGTTTATCGCGGCTATTCTTACGGTGATCGGTTACTCGATCAACGACACCGTGGTGGTGTTTGACCGAATAAGGGAGTACCGAAAACTTTATCCCAAGCGAGAACCCCGGGATGTATTTAACCTTGCCATGAATTCTACGGTCAGCCGAACATTGAATACTTCATTCACCACCTTGTTGGTGCTGTTGATCATTTTCATTTTCGGAAGTGAGGTTATTCAGGGATTTGTCTTTGCTCTGATCGTTGGTGTTGTGGTAGGTACCTATTCATCACTGTTCATTGCTTCACCCATTGCCTATAATTTCATTGAAAAGCGGGCACAGGCTAAAGCCAAAGCCAAGGCAGCTGCCGCTAAGAAAAAGAAAAAATAAAGATCTGTAGATCATTTTAACAGACACATTTTAATCCCCGGTTCAACTATACTTGACCGGGGATTTTTTATATCTTTGAAAACAAATTGTGTTGGTATGGGAACATTTCTTTTCGGTATCTCCATGGGGGAGATCGTCATCGTGTTTCTGGTTATTCTTCTTCTTTTCGGGGCGAATAAGATTCCCGAGTTTGCTCGTATGTTCGGGAAAGGAATGAATGAATTCAGAAAAGCAGCAGATGACATTAAGCGGGAGTTTAACGACAGCAGCAGTGATTTGCGGGAAGACCTGAATGAGGCCAAAGACTATATTTCCAGGCAGGGAGAAGATATGAAGGAAGATATCAAGAGAGCAGGGAATGAAGTGAAAGATGATCTTGAAGAAGGGGCCGGCGATGTAAAAAAAGACCTGGACGAGACCACCAAAAACATTTACGGGTTGGATGACGAAGGCAAACGTGATGAAGCGAAAGGAAATGCACCTTCGGGTGAAGAAGAAACACCGGCTGATGCACCTGAAGAAACCACTGGTAAAGAAGAATCATCGCCTGATGCGCCCGAAGACAATAATAGCGATGATGAAAACTCTCAGGATAACAGTGCCCAAACGAAAAAGAAAGATTCTGAAGAACCCGACGATGAGAATAAGAAATCCGGAGAGTGAGGTGCTTACTCATCTCTGCTGTTTGTGGTAGAACAAAAGAAAAAAATGCGGTATTTGAACACAAAATTTTAATTCTATTGTTTCTACCGGCCATACTGATAAACTGGCCTTTTTGTAACTCCGGTCTTCAATAAAACAATCAAAACCTTTTATGGACATTGTCTCCTATCTTCAGGTGCTGGCCGGCTTTGTGTT
>JBNJDH010000165.1:0-7088 GCA_051744695.1 Bacteroidota bacterium
TTGTTTTCCTTTTGCGTCACGTTCAGGGCTTCGCGCGAAGTCTGTGACTTAATCTCCAGCAAGTTGCCTTCGGCAACCCGACCGGCATCCACCAATTTGCGGGTATTCTCGACCTGTTCCTGAGCTACCTTGTGCTGTTCACGAGCCACTTCAAGCAACTCCTTGTTAAACAATACTTCCAGGTAAAGAGAGGTAATATGAAGAGCCAGGTCGTTTTTGGCCGCTTCCAGATGATTTTTGGAAGCCAGCCAGTTTGCTTCGCTTTGCCGGATCTCATTATTTAATGAAAACCCCTGGAACAAAGGGACAGATGTGCTTGCCGAAAAACGGCTGAAACGGGTTGTCTGCGTTTGGAATTCATAATTGGTTTCATCGGGCACCCGCCCGAAGCTAAACTGATAACCCACGTTTCCATTAAGCGAAGGAGCCCTTTCAAGTTTTTTTCGATCTACTTCGTTCTCCTGAAATTCAGTATTTAATTCCTGCTGCTTAATGGAGAGATTATTTTCGCGGGCATAATCAATACACTCTTCCAGACTCCATTTCCGGGTTTCCTGGGCGGTCATCCCAAAAGAGAAAATCATGGATGCCAGCAAAAGTATGCACTTATTCATTTTCATAAAAGGCTTTAGTGTTTGAATGATTTTATGTAATGAAGATCCGCTGGTCTATTACCTTGCTGAAATTCATTTAAAAAGAATAATGGATTTGAAAAATAATTGACAATCGCTACGATTCAGGAACTTTTATTTTGTCATCTTCCGACAGCCCATCCACAATTTCAACGTTGATGCCATCGGAAAGACCGGTTTCGACCAGACGCTTTTCAAACTCCTGAGGTGCGGTCATCACTTCCACATAGGTCGAGTCATCATTGAAATGAACGAGCTTTTCCTTCAAGGCCATCACACTATCGCGACGATCGAGCACAATATCCGCCGTGGCGCTATAACCGGAACGAATGAATGATCCTTCTTTAAGCTTAACGGCTGCTTTGATGTCAAACTGAATGGCTCCGTTTTCTTCTTCTCCCTTGGGAGCGATGAACTCCAGCGTGGCCTTAAAGTCATCCTGGTCCAAAGCCCCTATGGTGAGCAGCAGTTCCATTCCTTCACTGATCTTGCCCACTTCTGTTTCGTCGACTTTCCCTTTAAAGATCATCTCGCCCATATCGGCAACCAGCGCAACGGTGGTTCCATCATTAAAGTTGTTGCTTTTAATAACCGAATTCCCGATCTCGACAGGGATATCCAAAACCATTCCGTCTGTGGTGGCACGTATGAGGGTATTGGTTTGCGCCCCGGCCTTTTTTACAACCCCTTCTTTAATCAATTCCAGGTGATTCCGGGCCGATTCATAATCCTCCTCAGCCGACTGATAACTTAATTTGTCGTTGAGATACTCAGACTCGGGAATGACCTTATTTTCATAAAGCTCTTTGGAACGTTCAAATTCGATGCGGGCATTTTCAAACGCCAGCCGTGCTTTTTCAACCCTGTTTTCAGCTTCGTTAACCTGCACCATTTCAGGAACAATCTGGATTTTGGCCATAAGATCACCCTCTTCTACCCTGTCGCCGGCTTTTACATACAATTCGGTAATGATCCCGGATTCCTGGGGCTTGATCTGGATTTCTTTTCGCGGAACAATTGACCCTGTTGCCACTGTTTTTTTCACAATATCCGTTTTTTCAGGTTGCTCGGTCTCATAGACGACGGGGTCCTTGTTGGTTTGCTTGTAAAGGTAGTAAGCGACCCAGCCCACAAGGGCTATCAAAACCATTACCAGGAGAATTTTGACGAACTTTTTCATTGGACTCTGCTTTTTGTTTTTTAATGCGTTGTTATTTTTTTTACATTTCCTTGTATGCCTATTGCTCTACTCGTGATGCAAGGCCTCAATGGGTTTGATGCGGACAGCCTTCATGGCCGGGATGAAACCGGCAAACAGACCAACCAGGATCAAAAGCACGAGGGCGGAAATCGCCATAGGCAAACCTATCTCGGGATTCATAAAGAAGCTTTGCTCGTCGGGAGGTGCCTGGGCCCGTGCCGATTCCAGAACCAGATCGGTGAGATGCAAAACAAACGTCCCAAGCGCCAGCCCCAAAAATCCGGCAATGGTGGTCAGAAAAACCGACTCGGAAAGGATCTGTCCGATCACCGTAGAAGGGCGGGCACCTATGGCCCGCTGAACACCAATCTCCCGGGTTCGCTCCCTCACGATCACAAGCATGATGTTGCTCACCCCCACAGCTCCGGCTATCAGGGTTCCGATGCCTACCACCCAAATCAATATGCTTATACCCAAAAAAGTATACTCCATCATTTGAACTTGATTCTGAACATTGAATCCCCCAATGGCCTCATCATCTTCCGGGGCTATGTTGTGCCGCTTCTTCAGGATAGGTTTAATGCGGTCAATGGTCTGTTGTACATCCACTCCCTTGCGGGCAGTAAACCCGAAATAGTGAACCTGATCGCCGTAATTGAAGGCCTGCTGCATCGTGGTAAACGGAAGATATATGGTCTCTTTCTTGTTGCTCCCGATGTTGATGTTGGGGTTGTTGGATTTGAAAACCCCCACCACCATAAAATAAACACCATTCACCCTGATATGCTTTCCCACGGGGTCTTCGCCTTCATCGAACATCACTTCATACACCTTTTCGCCTACCAGGCACACCTTTCTTTTTTGTTCAATGTCTTTTTGATTGATGTAGCGGCCATAAACCATTGTGCAGGGGTCAATTTTCCGGTACTGGGGATAATCCCCCATCACGTTAAAAGCGGCATAACGTTCATTCCGCACCACGTTTTGTCCCGAACGAAGATCCCATCCCTGTAATCGGGGGGCAAGGACCTCCACTTCCGGAATTTCACTGCGAATGGCTTCCATATCGGCATTGTCCAGGTTCCAGTTCCGGCCCCGGTCATATCCCTCATAAGCCACCGTTGTGCGGTTGGCAAAAAGAAAGGCGCTGTTGGTGGCAAAATCCTTAAATCCGTGCGTTATGCCGTTGATGAGGGCATTTCCTGACCCCATCATCACCACCAGCATAAAAATGGCCCAGAAAACACCGAATGCGGTGAGTATGCTTCTGAATTTATTTTGTTTAATGGCATTTAGTATTTCCTGCCAACGATCTAAATCAAACACGGTCAATCAGTTTTCTGGTTAGTAATCATGCGAATAAAACCTAAGCCCGATGCGACGGGCATTTTTCCCGGCAATCGATCATTCATCATGGAGGGCTTCAATGGGTTTAATGGCTGAAGCTCTCCTGGCCGGCACGTATCCCGCGACCAGTCCGGCCACAATAAGCACCACCAGGGCCGACACCACAACCGACAAATCGGCCTCGGGATTATAGAATATACGCTCAATCCGGGGGTTTTGGCCGGCAATGTTGGAAATCACCATCGACACAACTGACAGAAGTCCCATCCCGAAAACAAGCCCGAAAAATCCTGAAAGGGTGGTAATGAAAACCGACTCGGAAAGGACAAGACGAACAACCGACCAGGGAGAGGCTCCAATGGCCTTTCGAACGCCAAGCTCTTTGGTCCGCTCTTTGACCAGAATGATCATGATGTTGCTGACCCCGACAATGCCGGCAATGATGGTCATGATGCCGATGACCCAGACAAACAATCGAATGCCTGTGAACACTCCCTGGGCCTGTGTAAAATTCTCAAGGGTGTTCCAGATTCCCAAAGCCTGCTTGTCTTCCGGTGCTATCCGGTGTTTTTCCATCAGGGCCGTGCGTATCTCTTCTTCGATGCGCTTATTCTCAGCCACGCTCATGGCATTGGTTGCCACAGCCATTTCGCTGAGTCGGTTGCTTCCGCTAAAGGCCCTCCGTGCAGTGCTCAACGGTATATAGAGTTTTTCCTGATCTTCATGCTGACGGTCTACAAAAGTGCCGACAACCATAAAAGGAACATCATCTATGTGAATGTATTTTCCAATGGGATCTTCATCTCCTTTGAAAAGGGCCTTTCGGACGGGCTCCGATATAATGGCTGATTTGCGATGCTGCTCAATATCCGGTTTGTTGAGGTATCGGCCCGATTTCATATCCACAACCTGGATGTTTTGGAAAGCGGGCATAACCCCTTCCAGACTGTAATCCCCATACTGGTCTTTGTATGTAACAGTCCCGCTTCCCCACAATTGAAAGCGCCCGGAAATATCGGAGAAATCATCTTCAAAGTGATTAACCAGCAACTCATAGTCCTCATCTGTAAACTGAATATCTCGTCCGGCCTGCAAGCCATCGTAAGCCACCTGGGTCTGACGGCTCCAAATCCAGAGGGCGTTTTTAGATATTCCCCTGAAATTGTTCTCCATGCCGTGTTGAAGACCATTTCCGGAACCCAAAAGCAGAATGAGCATAAAGATCCCCCAGGCCACACTGAATCCTGTCATGATTGCCCGGAGCTTATTTTGTTTCAGGGTTGAAAATATTTCCTGCAGAGAATTAAACATGTTTGATCGGGTTTGAAATTAAAAATGGGTGAAGACCTCTTTTTGTGCTGACTGATGTCCATTTCCGTTGGCCTTGTTGATCCCGATGATTCCGTCGCGAAGACCAATGATCCGGCTGGTGCGGTGGGCAATGTCGTTTTCATGGGTGACAATAATCACGGAAATCCCCATTTTATTCACATCCTGAAGGATGTCCATCACTTCGTAAGAGGTCTGCGAATCAAGTGCCCCGGTTGGCTCATCAGCCAAAATCACTTTGGGCTGTGAAACCAATGCCCGGGCAATGGCCACCCGCTGTTTCTGACCACCCGAAAGTTCCGAGGGCAGATGACCGGCCCATTCTTTCAGGCCCATCCGATCGAGATATTCCAGGGCAATCTGGTTCCGCTTTTTCCGGCTTACCTTCTGGTAATACAACGGCAACGCCACATTCTCCATGGCATTTTTGAAGGAGATCAAATTGAACGACTGAAAAATGAATCCGATGTATTGATTGCGAAACCGGGCGGCACGTGTCTCGTTCATTTTTCCGATGCGGATGTTGTCCAGGTAATAATCCCCCTGGTCATAGTTGTCTAGTATGCCCAGGATATTCAACAAAGTGGATTTTCCGGAACCCGAAGAGCCCATAATGCTGACCATCTCGCCGGCTTCGATCTCAAGATCAATGCCTTTCAATACATGCAAGGCATTGTGCCCCATGCGATAGGACTTGTGAAGATTTTCTACTTTGATAATTTTTTCACTCATCTGCTTACAATTTTCAGGTTCGTTACTTCAGGGGCAGACCCAATTCTTCATTATTTTGTCTTAACAATAGCTTTGCCAAAAGCCACTGTGTGTTGTTTTTCAATTTTTTACATGATTTGGATTGAGAAAAGCATTCATTCGAAATTGTATGATTTTGAAACAGTCCATGTTCGATTCCGAACATTTATGGGTAATTTCACTTTTAAAAAGACGCCCCGGCACACACAAAAGTTACAACCAAAAACAATCTTTCGGAATAGGGATAAATAATTAAATTTGTGCCCGTATGCCGAATTCCACAATCAATGTCCATGTAGAAGGGATCGGACCGGTGAAGCTCCGGTGTGACCGGCGTTGCAAACGACTTTCCATCCGCATCAAGCCGTTCGAAGGGGTCGTCGCGATGTTCCCTCCCGGTTTTTCACCCAAAAAGGCCCTGGCTTTTGTTGAAGAAAAAAAGGGGTGGATCCGGCAGAATATGAAGAAAATTGAGGCATCTGAAAACAACCGGACCATCTTTGATGAGCACACCCCTTTCCGCACCCGGAGTTTTGAGCTGAAAGTCCACAGGGAGCCCCGTGAAGACATCCGGCTGAAACTGGAAAATGGAATTTTAAGTGTCTTCTGCCCCGATCATGTAAACATGGCCAACGCACCGGTCCAGGATGCCATTCGCGACGGCATCGAACGGGCCATGCGGATCGAAGCCAAAACCATTCTGCCCCTGAAAGTCCGGGATTTTTCTGCCCAATATCATTTCAGGCCCGGGAAGGTTTTCATCAAAAATCTGAAATCGCGCTGGGGAAGTTGTTCGGCGGTCAACAACATCAACCTGAATCTTCAACTCATGCGGTTGCCCGAACATTTGATCGATTACGTGGTGCTGCATGAGCTCTGCCACACTGTTGAAAAAAACCACGGGCCCAGGTTTTGGCGTCTGCTCAATCAGGTAACCAAAAACAAGGCCGGGGATCTGGCTGCTGAAATGAAAAATTACCGGACCACCATTTATTAAAACCCCACGGCATGGAATGGCAAAAACTTCTCTCCACCAAACGAACCGGACAGTCAACCAGTCCGGAACAACACGATCGCACGCAATTTCAACGCGATTATGACCGGCTCATTTTTTCAAGCCCTTTCCGGCGCATGCAGGACAAGACTCAGGTTTTCCCGCTACCAGGCAGCATCTTCGTACACAACCGGCTCACCCACAGCCTGGAAGTGGCCAGCGTGGGCCGGTCGCTTGGGAACAACATCGCGCGTTTCCTGAAAACCCGTTTTGGTGACACGCTCCCCCTGGCCGATGAGTTGGGCTCAGTTGTCGCTGCCGCCTGCCTGGCCCACGACATGGGCAATCCGCCATTTGGTCATTCAGGCGAAAAAGCCATTTCCAGTTTTTTTAAACATGGTGCGGGAAATCGCTACCGGGAAAAAATAGACAATGAAGCCGTTTGGAACGATTTTATCAATTTCGAAGGCAATGCCAATGCCCTGCGGGTCCTCACCCATAAATTTGCCGGACGCAGAAAGGGCGGTTTTGCCCTCACTTATACCACGGTGGCCTCCATTTTAAAATATCCCTATCCATCGGGAATGCAAGGGATGAAGAAATACGGTTTTTTTTACAACGAGAGGGATACTTTTCTGGATATCGCCAAAGAACTGGGTCTGGAACAAACAGCTCCGGGTATTTTTGCCCGCCACCCCCTGGTTCATCTTGTAGAAGCGGCCGACGACATCTGTTATCAGGTCATGGACATCGAAGATGCCCATAAACTCAACATTCTTTCCACCGAAGAAACCCGGGAATTGTTGCTCAATTTTTACGACACACGGGAAGAAGC
>JBNJDH010000166.1:0-7037 GCA_051744695.1 Bacteroidota bacterium
CACCTCGCGATGGACACCCTTGCTTTCGGCTAATGGTTGGCGACTATAAACCCCCATCGTGGACTTGCACCACTTAGCTATTTACCATGCACGGCACACTAGCAAAAAGGGAAAGGACATTCAATGTCCTTTCCCTTTAGATTTCTGATTATTCATTAAATAAGTTAGTTCATTCAAGCTTCTTTGCTGTACATCAACAAGGCCGAATAAGTATTAATCCCCTGGCTGGAATGTGCAGAATACTCCAAATCTATCACCTCATCGGGCGCAACACCTTCCTGGCTCAGAAAGGCATTGATCTGATCATCCAGGGACATATCATAGTCATCCAGGCCTGTGTACTGAAAATGCTTAGTTAATACTTTTTTCATAAGTTGTGTGAATTACTTGATTTTTATTCCAGAATTAATTTTTAATTACTTTACGCAACAAAACCGTTTTTGATTCATCAAAAACATGCAAAAGAACAAAAAATTTCCCGGTGAGGAATAAAATTTCAGTCCCGGCTAAACCTCCGGTTTTATTTCAGCTGATTCACCTCTTCTGCCAATTCCCGGAATTTAGCTTCCATGTCTTCTCTAACTTTTCGAAAGTAAGTTTTGACAAGTTTGGGGTCGTCTTTGCCGTCAGGGTGATTCGCTTTATAAATCAAATTATTACGCAACTCAACAGCTTTATTGACCACATTTTTAAAATTCTCTTCAGTGACACCATCAAACAACATTTTCCGAACATAGGCCTCGGTAATGATATCAGAAGTTACCGCATTGATCTCTTTTTTCAAGTCTTTTATACTTGCCATAGCAATCTGTTTTTAATTTTTCAATTCAAATGTAGGCCTTTTTACCGGGCAAAACAACTCAAAAGCTTTATCAAAAAATCCTTTCAAAAGGTTCATTCATCACCAAATTCCTAACATTCATAAAAGTTTGATCGTTTTCCCTCCATTACACCTGACAAAGGTTACATAATTCATTAACTTTGTTAGCGTCAGAAAGTGCTTGTGCTTTTTACCCAAAGCGCAGCCTGACCCAAGTAACCCATGTTCAAAAAGAGAGAGACGGTCCAAAACGTTGGGTCGTCTTTCTTATTTATAAAGGACACTATCCAGATGATTGATCACCCGCTGCTTCAGAGAATCGGGCAGATTTCGAATGCGTGTATCATGACATCCCCCGGCTTTTTCCACCTTAAGGACATGCTCAAACCCTTCGGTATTCAGAGATGTGGCACTCCATGGATCATTTTCGCCCGTAATTACAATCATTTCAGGATCGACTGATCTCAACTTTTCTAAAAGACGAACAGGGGTATTATTTTCAAAGACCGGCGATGCCTTCCGTGGGGTCATAAATTTGCTGGAAACGGTATCTGCCTCAATTTCCTCTAACCAGGGTTTCACAGGTGTTGCAAGATAGGGATAATAACCCAGCTCCTTGTAAGCCTGATAAAAAAAAGGGCCGATGTCTTCCCATTGCTGGTCCGAAAAATATCCGAAATCACTTGACTCCTGCAAATGAGAAAAAAGTTTTTCGGCAGAAACGCCCGGTTCAGGTATGTGGTCGACCGGCCCGCACCATTGCCATAAACTGAAAGGATATTCAAGTACCACCAGCTCAAATGCCTTCTCCAGCCCCATCCTGAAAGTATACTCCTGATTTTCAGCCATATCCTTAAACATAGGCATCAGTTCATCCTTTCTTTTCAGAACTTCTTTTTGAAAGGCCAAAATGTCCTCCCGTTGTTGCGGCGTTCCTACCTGATCAAAAAAATCGATCAACCGCTCATCTTCTTTCTCCAGATTGAATGGGGCCACATAGGCAACGGTCACATCCACATCATCAGGGAAAAAGGCACGATGAATCATGGCTGTCTGGCCCCCCTTACTGATTCCACTATTCACCCATTTACCATCGTAAAGGGGTTTTAGCATTTCCACAATGCGGTGGTGATCACGGGCCGATTGTTCAATGGTTAAATGTTTCCAGTCAATGGAGTCGGGAACGGACTGACCAAAATAACGATGCTCAACTATCACCTGATTGGCTTTCAAAATGCCGGCCAATTCGGAGGTATAATTTCGCGGCGCCATATATCCTTCATTAACCATCACCACAGGGACTTCAATTGAGCGGTGCGAAAGCCAGACCCTTTGCCGGAAAGAGCCTTTTTCGGGATGATCATGATCAAGAGGCTGCTCTACCCATAAAATCCAGGCATCTTCAAACAAAGAATCAGCCGAAACCTTTTCTATCGATACAACATCGTCACAACGCTCAAGAAACTCGGAAACAGAAGACTGGCCCATGGCTTGAAAAGAAAATGAAATAACAGAAAATACCAGCACGCCAGCATACAATAACTTTCTCATAAAACGAATGATTTCAATAACCGACCCCAATTTATCTTACGACATCAAGAGCAGGTATTCAATTCAGATTTTTAAAGCGGACAAATTTAAGAATTTCCCGGTATAAAAACAGATCGTTAAATTTTGAGAAAGCGGGCATGTTTCATCACATCACAAAAAAACCGCCCCGGAGCACGGAGCGGTTTTTTTTCAACATTTTTCAAATCATTATTTAGGTTAATCGCTGTCACCGCCGGATGACGGACCTTGTTTTCCATTTTCATCATCCTTCTTACTTCCTTGACCGGAAGTCTTTCCTTTACTCCCCACCCGGCCTTTGCTACCGGCAGAACTTCCGGAACCGGACGAAGAGGCTGTCTTTCGGGATTTCTTCCGACGTTCCAACTCTTTCAAAACAGCATACTTTGCCGCCGCGATGGTCTCCCGGTTCACTTTTTCGGTGATGCGTCCTTTCAGGAGATCATCAAACTCGATGTATCCATCCATCAGCAATAACTGTGTAATCATGTTGTTGACCATTGTCTCGTCGCTGTATCCCTGTGCCTGATAGAGTTTATCCGCATCCTCAAGAAATTCGCGGGCAAAATCAGGATAATTGGGCAGACTCATCAACTCGTTGCAGGTTTCGCTGAAACTGCTCAACTCAATATTGAGATTGGGTGTAACCAACAGAGGGCTAAACTCCTCATTCTTGTCCTTGGGACAGAACTTGTTCACCCCGCTCATATCAACCGGCACAGAAGGATCATCAATCCGGACAAATTCGGCCTTCATCATCTTATCAAGCTGGTACAGATAAAAGTTATACCGCCAAAGTTCATTGCTGGATTGACCGTTTTTAAATATGTGTGCGTATTTTTCCCGAACGATGCGACGAACATGGTTCTTCTTATCGTTGATCTCACTGCTATTGGCACGCAACTCCTTGATCAGATTGGTAAGGGATTGCGCCGCCTTTTGCGGACCAGAGATCTCCTTGCCTTTTTTCCCGATTTCGGTTGAGACAATGCCACATTCGATTTTTGAACCGGCTCCTTTGCCGTCTTTGCCACCGCTCATCACATCAATCAGGTGGTACCGACCTTCTATTTGACCATCCTGAGCAATAAAAGGTTGTCCGGCAGGCGTACTGGCGACTGAATCGAATACCGAACTGAACAACCGACGTGAAATCACCACATCATATTCCTGATCTCCCAGCTCAATATGGGCCATAAACCGGTTTTTGACAATATCGAACTTTACATAATCCACGACCCACTTTTCATCCTCATAAGGGATCTCTTTTCCAACAAATATCTGATTGACAACCTTTTCTACATCGATCTTATCCATCATCTTATAGGATGAAGCCAGATAATGCTTCCCGTCGCTGGGATCAATCTCCCAATCGAGCAAGTCATCCAGATAATTGCCATGTTGTGAAAGCACTTCCACGATGTTTTTGTCGCCTGTATAACGGGACAACGTCCGTTGGAAGTTCGGTCCGTCCTGACTGGTGGCCTTTTCTTTCCGTTCACCGTGCGAATCGATATACAGAAGGAAGTTTTCGGGGTTATTCACGCGAACAATACCTGCTTCTTCCTTGGAATAGTTGTGGGCCGTCAGGATGATATCGATCTTATAGGGCATCTGAATCTCACACAATCCGCTGATGGTGCTCCTGGAGTTCAAATCATCCACATTGCTGTCGGCGCTGCTTTCGAAAAGGTATTTATAGTACTGGATGTATTCCGGATCGAAATCGGTAACCCTGGAGAAGTCTCCTTCTTCCGTTCCAAAGCCGTAAAGGTTGCCCTCTTTATCGCGGAACACATGGAACATGTCTCCGGCAATATTTTTTATTGAACGGACTCCAGGTAAGTTTTGTCTCAGCCATTTCAGCGTAAGTGCCGCCAGCATTTCCGATTTTCCGACGCCACTGTCGCCATCAATTTCAACCACGAAAATAGAGCCGTCTTCCAATTCAATGGCGAAAAGCGACCCATGTTTGGGGATGCCACCCATCTCCTTCACTTTTTCATTCATCATGGTGAGCCAGGGTTTCTTCACATCCCCGAAATAATCGGCCTCCTTACGGAGAGGAGTTACCAGGGTCTTGATGTTACCGTTGGGGCCATTTATGTCGAAATACCCCACTTGAGGAAATGAGATCACCTTCTCGGGGGCTCCCAGAAGCAATAACACATCAGGCACAAAATTCTCAGCTTCCTGGAGTGAAATGTCTTTATACTGGGTTAACCTGAAGAAATCTGTCAGATATTTAATATAACCTTTCTGGAAGATGATAAGTTGGGTGACAACGCCGTTTTTCATGACCTTGCAACGATAATCATCGGGGTCCATATTCGCTACAAACCGCGCCAGCCTGCGTTCGAAAAATTTAGAATGAGGCTTTGTAGAAAGGGCCTTGATGTAATCATTTTTGGATTTCTCCCGATTCATATCCAAGAGATACATGGGCTCTTCCTCACTCCGGTCAACTTTGTGGAAAGGATATTCCCGCTTCTTGGCATCGGTGGAAATACGAGTGTGGCGCTGCACGGATTGCTCAACGGATATCACCCCACACTTGGTCATCATGTCATTAATCCAGTTAAGGGAGCCGTTGTTGAATTCCTTCAACGATTTGTCTTTGATCTCGAAATTGCGATACAACGTAATCCCATGCTGGATCATTTCATTGACATCGCTGTTCTGACGCCGGAAATGAGTTTCCAACACTTTGATCAAAGTGTGCGAATACTTGTGATAATAGTCGGTCCCTTTTGAAAGATTCTCCAACAAAATCAGGAAACTGACAACCCGGTGGGTCACTTCATTCAGCCGGGTCTCATCCACTTTAATATCCTTCTTACGGAGGATATAATTCATGATATCATCCACTTCCTGAGGCAGAATATCTGTAAGAAGGTTTTCGGTGAATATTTTGAGATCGGTATCATCGGTGTTGTCGATCTTTTCCTGAAGGTAGCGCAGCTTGGAAGTAAGCTGATTAAAGAAACTCGTATCATTTTGCAGAAGATAGAGATAGAGTATTTGATCGCTAACAGAGAGATCGCTGTTAAAGACCCGCTTTTTCACCACATCCGCAATAAAACCGAGGCCACGGGCCGATATACCAATGGCCGAGAATTCCTCATCCTGGCGAAGGGTTTCCACAAAATGGCTGACATACCGTTCAAGATCCAGATCCTTCACTTTCAGGCCTGTCACATCCTCAAAAAGGTCACAGGCCACCCCGATGATCTCACGCCGGCTGGGCTCAATGGTAGGCTGTTCGAACGGAAGATTAAAATGTAAAAGAATTTCCTGGATGTGCTTTTTCAACACCCTGTTGACACCTTCCAGCCGCGCCACGTCCATATAATAATCGCCACTGGCCTGAAGGGTCAGGATCTTCATTTTGGTATCTGAGAAGAGGAGACGCTCCATTTCGATGAGTATCTCACGCATGATGTTCTTCTCTTCAGGATCATCCAGAACGTAATGGTTGGGATGAAATGTTTTTTTGTTGTTGATATACTTCAGTATGGTGGCTTTGCTAAAGCGGGAAGCCACAATATTGAAATTCAAATTCCTCAGTTGGGGAATTTTCTTATAAATCTGCGGCAGCAGGTTCTCATAAATCTTGGTAAAGGCCCGGCTTCGAATAAATTCCTCCACATCACGGCAATCGCCCACATCACTCTGAAATTCGATCACGGAATTGAGCGAATCACCAATCGTGGTAATGGATACACCGCTCACCTGGGGCGAGGCATGATAGAGCGAACGGTTTTCATTAATACGGAGCGACTGATTGACTTTCTTCTTCAGATCCCGAACCACTTCATAATCAGCAAACACGGCATCCAGAAAGTCAGAGTTCTCTCCCGGATTCAGGATACGGTCCATCAGGACAGCCACTTCCTCATGGGGATTCCGGGCCCGGGCCTCTTTAAATGCTTTCCAGTAGTTCAGGAACAACCTGAAACCAGTACGTAGCTCCTTTTCAAAAATTTCATAGCTTTTTGGCGTTCCCTCGATAAAGCCGCCCAATGAAAAGCGAACAACGCCGGTCTTATAGGGCAAGGCAGAAATTCCTCTTTCCGATGCCACCTTTTTGGCAAACTCTTCCAAATCGTTGAAAGTACCAAAATCCTGAAACAACAGGTTGAAAAGATACGACCCGTCAGATTGAATCACGGATACATCCTTCACATCCAGCTCATGAAGGACCTCTTCGGCCACATTCATAGCCATATTGAGCCGGTAATTGGATTCGATCCGGAAATTCTTATTAATCCGGAAGCGATTCAATCCTTTCACCAACTCACCATTATAAAAAATGAAAAAAGGAACATCCTTATATTTAAAATCATCGGGAAGCCCGAGAATATCCAGTTTAGCCAGAGCAACCAGTTCATCAAGCAAAAAGATGTGCAATGGACTGCCTTCAAACCCAGCCATCAACGAATCTCCGGTAGCTGTTTTGTTTTTCCCGTCCCCGGAAACCGATTCTTTTACAAATTTCTCAAGCTGCTCAACGATACGGGTTCTGGATGCATCTTTGGGCAGGCGCGACTCAAAACGGTTCTTCAACGACCTTGCCTGCATGGCAACATCCAACACAGTATTCAGGAAATAAAGCGAACTGCTGTTGCCCCTGACCGCCTGGTTCCTT
>JBNJDH010000167.1:0-6968 GCA_051744695.1 Bacteroidota bacterium
TTCTGCTTTTGCTACCACAGGCTGGAGTTTTACCGTTACATCGACCATTATCATGACAGCGGGTTCTATGTTTGTCATGTGGTTGGGTGAAAGAATTACGGACAAAGGAATTGGAAATGGCATTTCGCTCCTTATTATGATTGGCATTATTGCCCAGCTTCCCTTTGCTCTTATTGCCGAATTTGTTTCACGGCTTGAAGAAGGCGGCGGACTTGTTATGTTGCTTATTGAATTCGTGGTATTGTTCTTTGTATTTGCAGCTACCATTTTGCTCGTTCAGGGAACCAGACGTGTTCCGGTACAGTATGCAAAGAGAATCGTTGGAAATAAACAATATGGAGGTGTACGGCAGTATATTCCGCTTAAAGTGAATGCAGCCGGTGTGATGCCTATCATTTTTGCTCAGGCGATTATGTTTGTACCCATTACTCTGGCCGGATTTTCCGATAGTGAAACAGCTACCGGATTGTCAGCTGTATTTAGCGATTTCACAGGGTTCTGGTATAACTTTACATTTGCCATGTTGATCATTGTGTTCACGTATTTCTATACGGCGATCACTATCAATCCACAGCAAATGGCTGAGGATATGAAACGCAATGGTGGATTTATACCCGGAGTGAAACCAGGAAGGAAAACGGTTGAATTTCTGGATTCAATCATGTCCAAAATTACTTTGCCCGGTTCCATCTTCCTGGCTATTGTTGCTATTTTGCCGGCCTTTGCTATGCTTGCCGGTGTCGACCAGTCATTTGCGCAGTTTTACGGCGGAACTTCTCTCCTTATCCTGGTAGGGGTTGTGCTTGATACCCTGCAGCAAATTGAAAGTCACCTCTTGATGCGACATTATGATGGTTTGATGAAGTCCGGTCGAATCAAAGGAAGAAGTGGTGGTGGAGGAGCTGCCTTATAATAAAATGGCTGTTAAATAATGATTTATTTAAAGACGAAAGAAGAGATAGAACTTCTTCGGGAGAGTAACATGCTTGTGGCAAAAACACATGGTGAAATAGCCAAGTGGATAGCCCCGGGTGTTACAACTCTAAAGCTGGACAAAATTGCAGAAGAGTTTATTCGGGATCATGGCGGTGAACCTGCTTTTCTGAACTATCAGGGGTTCCCCAATTCCCTTTGTATGTCTGTCAATGAACAGGTGGTACACGGAATACCGAACAATCAACCATTGGAGGATGGAGACATCGTTTCGGTTGATTGTGGGGTTTTGCTGAACGGGTATTATGGTGACTCTGCTTACACTTATGGTGTGGGGAATGTGCCGACCGATGCCGCTGATCTTATGAAAACGACTAAAGAGGCTCTCTATAAAGGTATTGAGCAAGCTGTGGAAGGGAAAAGGATTGGAGATATTGGTTACGCAGTGCAGACACACGCCGAAGGGCAGGGGTATTCTGTTGTCCGGGAAATGGTTGGGCACGGCGTAGGAAAAAACCTGCATGAATCTCCGGAAATTCCCAACTATGGACGGCGGGGGAACGGGGTTAAACTTAAAGAAGGCATGGTCATCGCCATTGAGCCTATGATTAACCTCGGGAAACGCCACATCGTTCAGGAAGCGGATGGTTGGACCATCCGTACAAGAGACCGGAAGGTGTCTGCTCATTTTGAGCATACTCTGGCTGTAGGAAAAAATGAAGCAGATATCTTATCCAGTTTTAAATTTGTCGAAGAAGTATTACATTTGCAGTCTGAAAAATAAAAAGATACAATAGCGTATGGCAAAGCAAGCGTCAATAGAACAAGACGGAACCATTGTTGAAGCACTCTCCAACGCCATGTTTCGTGTGGAGTTGGAAAACGGGCATGTCATTACAGCACATATTTCCGGTAAGATGAGAATGCACTATATTAAAATTTTACCGGGAGACAGGGTTAAGGTTGAAATGTCACCTTATGACCTGACCAAAGGAAGAATTAGTTATCGATACAAATAATTTCAAAGCGATAGTCAAATGAAGGTAAAAGCATCCATTAAAAAGCGCAGCGCCGAATGCAAAATTGTACGGCGAAAAGGACGCTTGTATGTGATCAATAAGAAGAATCCTAAGTATAAACAACGTCAAGGATAAAATTTACGAATATGGCAAGAATTGCAGGAGTTGATATTCCTACACACAAAAGAGGTGAAATAGCTCTGACTTACATCTTCGGAATTGGGCGGAGCACAGCTGGAAAAGTTCTTGATCAGGCAGGTGTTAGCCGCCATACCCAGGTCAAAGACTGGACAGACGAAGAACTGACAAAAATTCGGGAGACCATTGGCTCCAATGTCACCACCGAGGGTGAGCTCAGATCACAGGTCCAGCTCAATATTAAACGCCTTATGGACATTGGTTGTTACCGTGGTATTCGCCACCGGATCGGTTTGCCCGTTAATGGTCAGTCGACCAAAAATAACGCCCGTACACGTAAAGGCAAGAAGAAAACTGTTGCTAATAAGAAGAAATAATTAAGTGAGTTATGGCAAAAAAGACGGGAAGTCAAAGAAAAAAGGTTGTTAAAGTGGAAGCTGTTGGGCAAGCCCACGTTCATTCCTCTTTTAACAATATCATTGTCTCATTGACTAATAACAACGGTCAGGTCATCTCATGGTCCAGTGCCGGAAAAATGGGGTTCAAAGGTTCGAAAAAGAACACCCCTTATGCAGCACAAACTGCTGCCAGTGATTGTGCCAAAGTTGCACACGACCTGGGGCTGAGGAAAGTGAAAGTTTATGTGAAGGGACCCGGAAATGGTCGGGAGTCGGCTATTCGTGCCATTAATTCCAGTGGCATTGATGTAACCGAGATCATTGATGTAACTCCTATTCCACATAACGGCTGCCGTCCACCGAAAAGAAGAAGAGTTTAATTTTAACTAGTTGTTAACCATAAGTTTTTGGTTTTGAGTTTTGAATTATGGTGGGTTATATTTTATAAACCTCCTCTCTATAATCTTGCGGCTGTCATATTCATCATTTGAAATCAAAAATTTAAAATCAAAAATTTAGTAGAATGGCTAGATATATTGGTCCCAGTACTAAAATTGCGCGAAAGTTTGGGGAAGCCATTTATGGACCCGATAAGTATTTTGAAAGAAAAAACTATCCTCCGGGGCAACATGGCAATACCCGCCGCAGAAAAACCAGCGAATACGGCGTACAGCTGAAAGAAAAGCAGAAAGCCAAGTACACTTATGGCCTGCTTGAAAAACAGTTTCGTAACTTATTTAAAAAAGCCACCAGCAAAAAAGGTATTACCGGTGAGGTTCTGCTGGGTTTGCTCGAATCAAGACTTGACAATGTCGTGTTTAGAATGGGGTTGGCCCCTACACGTGCAGCCGCTCGTCAACTTGTTTTGCACCGGCATATCACCGTCGATGGAAAGGTAGTCAATATTCCTTCGTATACTTTAGCTCCGGGCCAGATTGTTGGTGTTAGGGAGCGTTCCAAATCATTAGAAGTGATCAGCGATTCTTTGCACAATTCCAGTGTACAGAAGTATGCCTGGCTTGAGTGGGACACCAATGCCATGCAGGGGAAGTTTGTAAACGTGCCTGAACGGTCCGAAATCCCCGAAAACATCAAAGAACAGTTGATCGTTGAATTGTACTCTAAATAATTGATTCTTATGGCAATATTAGCGTTCCAAAAACCTGACAAAGTCATTATGCTCGAGGCTGACGATAAATTCGGCCGATTCGAATTTCGTCCGCTTGAGCCGGGATATGGTATTACTGTTGGAAATGCCTTAAGAAGAATCTTGTTGTCCTCACTCGAAGGGTATGCGATTTCATCTATTAAGATTGAGGGTGTTGACCATGAGTTCTCCAATATTCCGGGTGTGGTTGATGATGTCACTGAGATTATTCTGAATCTTAAGCAGGTTCGGTTTAAGCAAACCGTCGAAGACCACGACCACGAGAAAATTACAGTGAACGTAAGTGGGAAGGAAGAACTTACAGCCGGTGAATTTAACCAGTTCCTTAGCGGATTTGAAGTACTCAATCCAGAACTGGTCATTGCTCATATGGACCCGGAAGTGAAGTTGCAGATGACATTGACCGTCAGTAAAGGACGTGGATATGTCCCCTCTTCTGAAAATGAAAGTTCCGACCAGGAACTGGGGACCATTGCCATCGATTCAATTTTCACCCCCGTACGCAATGTAAAGTACGAGGTCGAGAACTTTCGGGTGGAGCAGAAAACCGACTACGAAAAACTTCTCCTTGAAATCAGCACCGACGGTTCCATCCATCCTAAAGATGCCCTCAAAGAGGCATCCAAGATCTTGATTCATCACTTTATGCTTTTCTCTGACGAGAAGATTACACTCGATTCTGAAGAGAAAACAAGTGGCGATGAATTCGATGAAGAAGTTCTCCACATGCGTCAGATGCTTAAAACCAAATTGGTTGATCTGGATTTGTCCGTCAGGGCTTTGAATTGTCTTAAAGCAGCTGATGTGGAAACATTGGGTGAGCTGGTACAGTACAACCGAAATGATCTGTTGAAATTCCGGAATTTCGGTAAAAAATCTCTTACTGAATTGGATGACCTTCTCGACAATATGGGTCTTAATTTTGGTATGGATATTTCGAAGTATAAATTAGACAAGGAATAATTGCGATGAGACATAGAAAGAAATTCAATCACTTAGGGCGTACAAGCTCACATCGTAAGGCTATGCTTTCCAATATGGCAAGTTCGCTGATCCTGCACAAAAGGATTAAGACAACTGTTGCCAAAGCTAAAGCCCTGCGACCCTATGTAGAGCCTCTGATCAACCGGGCCAAAACGGATAACACCCATTCACGCCGGATGGTTTTTAGCTATCTTCAGGATAAAGAGGCAGTTTCTGAACTGTTTCGTGAAGTGGCAGAAAAAGTAGCTGACCGACCCGGTGGATATACCAGAATCCTGAAATTGGGTAACCGTGGAGGAGATGCAGCTGAAATCTGCTACATTGAACTGGTGGATTACAATGAAAATATGCTTTCAGCCAAGTCTGGCGGCGAAAAGAAACGCACCAGAAGAAGCCGTCGCGGTGGCGGTGGCAAAAAATCCGGCGCTCAACCTGAAGCTGCCGGAGCTGAAACACAGCAGGCACCATCCGGAGCCCAGGGAGAGGAACAATCTCCAGAATCCGGAGAAGAGAAAAAAGAAGAATAAAAGTTTAGAATGGTCTTTCGATTCTAATAAAAGTTCTTTAAAAAAGGATAAAGGGTCAGAGCTTTATCCTTTTTTTTTGATAAAGTGAATTGTTAATAAGAAATTTGAAATTGGGTTCAATCCAATTTTTGGTGTTATATATAAATTAATTAAAATCATAAAATTATGGGACAAATTGCTAATGTACATGCCCGCGAGATTTTGGACTCCAGGGGAAATCCTACAGTGGAAGTAGAAGTTTTGCTTGATTGTGGCATTGTTGGAAGTGCTTCTGTGCCTTCAGGCGCTTCTACCGGAGAAAATGAAGCCCTTGAGCTTCGGGATGGAGATAAAAGCCGTTACCTTGGTAAAGGAGTGCTTAAAGCCGTTGAAAATGTCAATCATGTGATTGCTCCGGCCCTGGTTGGTATGGACGCTCTTGATCAGGTTGGAATTGACAATAAGATGCTTGAAATGGATGGAACCAAAACCAAGAGTAAACTTGGGGCCAATGCCATTTTGGGCGTTTCACTTGCCACGGCAAAAGCTGCTGCGCAATATCTTGAAATCCCCTTGTATCGCTACATCGGCGGAACCAACTCCGTAACCCTTCCTGTGCCTATGATGAATATTATCAACGGTGGTTCACATTCCGATGCTCCTATCGCATTTCAGGAATTCATGGTTCGCCCTGTTGGCGCTGCCAGCTATCGTGAAGGCCTGCGAATGGGCGCTGAAATCTTCCATTCATTAAAGAAGGTGCTCAAAGATCGCGGCCTTAGCACCGCCGTTGGTGATGAAGGTGGCTTTGCTCCCGAACTTGAAGGAACCGAAGATGCCCTGAACAGCATTGTAAAAGCAATCGAGAATGCCGGCTATAAACCCGGTCGTGTTGAAAATGGCGGACAGGTTTCCATAGCTCTTGATTGTGCTGCTTCTGAGTTCTTTGACAACGGTGTTTATGATTACACCAAATTTGAAGGGCCCAATGGTGCTAAGCGCAATGCACAAGAGCAAGCCGATTACTTGGCCGAACTCATTGATAAGTACCCCATTGATTCAATTGAAGATGGTTGCGACGAAGAAGACTGGGATGGCTGGGTGAAACTGAACCAGCGAATCGGTGATAAATGCCAGCTTGTTGGCGATGATCTTTTTGTAACCAATGTGGAGTATCTGCAAAAAGGCATTGAGCTGGGAGCCGCCAATTCCATTCTTATCAAAGTGAACCAGATTGGAACCCTCACTGAAACCCTGAATGCTATCGAAATGGCACACCGTGCAGGCTTTACATCAGTCACTTCTCACCGTTCCGGTGAAACGGAAGATGCCACCATTGCTGATATTGCCGTGGCAACCAACAGTGGACAAATAAAAACCGGTTCTATGAGCCGTTCCGACCGCATGGCCAAATATAACCAGTTGCTCCGCATCGAAGAGGAGCTTGGTGCTGCTGCGGTTTATGGATATAAGAAAGTTGTCAGGAAATAATCTGTTTCCTGATTACAATAGTCCGTTAAACTTTTGTAATACCTTGTATTTCAATTGTTTAAAATTTCGACATTTTATAGGTTAAATCACAGTATATCAGTGTTGTACGAATTTTCTTGCATCTTACATCTAATAATCTAACGATCTATTGTGATTAGTGGGAAATGTTTTTTCCATTTTAAGCCGGGTATTCCCGGCTTTTTTTGTTTCCTGCATATGAGGTGCTGGCTGTTTGTTTTTCCTGCTGATGCTCTGCTGGTTTTAATGTTTTGAACAAATTTTAATTCCTTTTTGTTTCTTCTCATGTCCGGCATATGGTTTCATGTCGGTT
>JBNJDH010000168.1:0-6922 GCA_051744695.1 Bacteroidota bacterium
ATTTTGCATCACAACCATGGATTCACCCGGAAGATGAACCGTTTCATCTTTTTCTAAGCCGGCGGGGAGACCGGATTCTCCGCCCCAGCGGGAATCTCCCGAAAAAAGCAACACTTCAACGGAAGCAGGAATTTTCAGGTTGAAGAGGTCCTTGCCGAAATTAAAATACATGAAAAGTTGCTGGTCATCTGAAATGCCGGTTGCTATCATGACCCCGGGATGAATGATTTCAGCCCGGAGATGATCCCTGGGATCCGGCTGCCAGCAAGGATGTGTTTTGCGGAATGCGATCAGGGTTTTATACCATTCCCGTAAGGTTTTTTGTTCAGGGCTCCACTCTGAGGCCCGTGTCAGCTTTGATTTCAGGAAGGTCTCTTCTGACTGGGGGTTGGGAGGTTTGCCGTTTTTAATGAAATCTTTGAATTCATTTTTCCGGCCTTCCTGTACATTTTTGATCAAATCGGGGTCGCTATGGCTGGTGAAATAAAGAAAAGGTTGTTTTTCCCCGTATTCTTCACCCATAAACAGCATGGGAACAAACGGCGAGAGGAGATAAACGGCTGGGATCACTTTCTGCATTTCAAAGCTGATCAGGGAGGAGAGTCTTTCCCCCCAAATGCGGTTTCCCGTCTGATCGTGGTTTTGTGCGAATACAACGAACTTGTTTCCCGGTTGGCCGGTGGTTTTGGTGCCAAAAATTTTCTTCCTGAATGGCGAAAAGATCCCGTTGTAAACGTATGCATGGTTGTACGACTTCACCAGTTGTTCGATGCTTCCGAAATCGGAATAATAGCCATTTTTTTCATTGGTGACCAGTGCATGCAAGCCATGATGAAATTCGTCGCACCATTGGGCGTCCATGTTGTAGCCACCTTTTTCGAAGGGATTGATGTACCTGACATCATTCAGATCGCATTCGGCAATCAGAAAATGATGGCGGCCGGTGGTGCTATTGAGCGCTTCCACGTTTTTTTTCAGTTCGGTAAGGAAATGTTGCACCCCCATGTCTTTTATGGCATGCACTGCATCGAGCCGGAGCCCGTCAATGTGGAAGTCGCGGAGCCACATCAGGGCGTTCTGAATGAAAAAGTGACGAACACCGTCGCACCAGGCATCATCAAAATTGATGGCATCCCCCCAGGGAGTCTGGTATTTGTCTGTAAACAGGGGACCCAATTCATGAATATAACTGCCTTCGGGGCCCAGGTGGTTGTACACCACATCGAGAATCACGGCCAGCCCTTTTGAATGGCAGGCATCCACCAGTTTTTGAAATTCGTGCGCTCCCCCGTACGTTTGATGCACCGCAAAGGGGAAAACACCGTCGTATCCCCAGTTGCGGGCGCCGGGGGAATGGGCCACGGGCATCAGTTCAATGGCATCAATGCCCAGCTCTTTTAGTTGGTCGAGTTGTCCGGCAATGCCGCTAAAGGTTCCTTCGGGCGTGAAAGCGCCTGTATGCAACTCGTAAATTATGAGGTTATGCAGGGGAAGGCCTTTCCAGTGTTTGTCGGGCCAGGGATATGTATGAATATCCGTCAACTGTGAAGGGCCGTGGACGCCCTCTGGCTGTGCCAGGGATGCCGGATCTGGGATCTTTTTTTGATGATTGATGCTGATGTGGTAAAGATCTCCGGGCTGAAGAGGCAGATCTTTGGCCTTCCGGAAACCCATGCCTGCCTTTTCCAAAGCAAAAGAGGTTCCGTTGGCCATATCAACGGAGATGGATTTGGCCTCGGGTGCCCAGAAAAGCGCATCGGCTTTCCGGCTCACCGGATTCCATCTCACCCCGGGTTGCTGGTTGAAAAAAGTCATTTCCATAATTCTTAGGGGAAATTGCCAACCCTTATACCGTGATCAAAGTTATTTCGTAGTTACTTTTCATGAACTTGTTCCAGGAGAACCACCGAACGTCCCTGAATTTCCAGTTCCTGACCCGGTTTCAATATCTCTCCGTCGCCGCTGTTCTGAAAAGTGGCATCATAGGTGTCGATGACTTTTCGCCATTTTTTTCCCCATCTTTCGCCGGGAAGGTTAAACACAACTTTATCGTAATAAGAGTTGAACATGAGATAGAAGCTGTCGTCCCTGACAGGTTTGCCTGTTTTTGAAACGGCGCGCACTCCATAGCCTGACAAAAAAACGCCCAGGGTTTTCGCATAAGATGAATCCCAATGTTCCTGGCTCATTTCCAGTCCATCGGGGGTGAACCACTCAATGTCGGTTACGTCTTTACCTTTGATGGGTTGATATTTAAACCATTTGCGACGGCAAAAGACGGGGTGACTGCGTCGGAAGTGGATGAGACTGGAAGTAAATTCAAGCAGTTGTTCGTCTTTATGTGCCCAGTCAATCCAGGAGATTTCGTTGTCCTGGCAGTAGGCATTGTTGTTTCCCTTCTGCGTTTTCCCCAGCTCATCGCCGGACACCAACATGGGAACCCCCTGCGAGAGGAACAAAGTGGAAAGGAAGTTTCGCACCTGCTGTTTTCGGAGAGCATTGATGTTTTCATCATCCGTGGGGCCTTCCACGCCGTGGTTCCACGACAGGTTGTGGTCTTCCCCGTCTTTGTTGTCTTCCCCGTTGGCTTTGTTGTGTTTTTTGTTGTAGGAGACCAGGTCGAGCATGGTGAAACCGTCGTGTGCGGTGATGAAGTTGATACTGGCCGTAGGTGTCCGCCAATCGTCGAAATACAGATCGGAGCTGCCGGTGAGGCGGTTGGCAAATTCTGGCAACACCTCGTCGTCTCCTTTCCAGAATTCCCTCATACAATCCCTGTATTTGGCATTCCATTCCATCCAGCCGGCGGGGAAATTTCCTACCTGGAATCCGCCTTCGCCAAGGTCCCATGGTTCGGCAATGAGTTTGACCTGCGAAAGGACCGGGTCCTGGTGCAAAACGTCAAAGAACGATCCCCATTTGTCCACATCATCAAACTCCCGGGCAAGGACAGGTGCCAGATCGAAGCGGAAGCCATCCACATGCATCTCGTTGACCCAGTAGCGCAGACTGTCCATGATGAGGCGAAGGATTGTGGGATGTACCGTGTTCAGGGTATTGCCCGTGCCGGTATAATCCACATAATAGCGGGGGTCTTTTTCTGAAAGTCGGTAATAAGAGACATTATCAATTCCCCTGAAGCTTAGGGTGGGCCCCAGATGATCGCCCTCGGCAGTATGGTTGTACACCACATCAAGCAGGACTTCTATGCCTTCTGCGTGAAGGTCTTTGACCATCTGTTTAAATTCCTTGACCTGTTCACCCCCGGTTCCTGATGCTGAGTAACGAACGTCAGGGGCAAAATAGCCGATGGTGTTGTATCCCCAGTAATTGGTGAGGCCCATATCTACCAGCCGGTGGTCGGCCACGAATTGATGAACGGGCATCAGTTCCACGGCATTGACACCAAGTTTCTTGAAATACTTGATGCTTGCGGGATGGGCTACGCCGGCGTATGTGCCTTTGAGTTCTTCAGGAAGGTCACGACCCAGTTTCGAAAAGCCTTTCACGTGCATTTCATAAATCACCGTCTCGTGCTGCGGAATATCCAGTCTTTCATCCCCTTCCCAGTTGAAAGTATTGTCAATGACCACACTTTTTGGGATGAAGGGAGCGCTGTCGGCTTCATTGAAAGAAAGGTCTTTTTTCTTATTTTTTGGCTGATACCCGTAAAGGGCATCGTTCCAGTGAATGGTGCCGTCGAGGGCACGGGTGTAGGGGTCTATCAGCAGTTTGTTGGGGTTGAAACGAACGCCTTTTTTGGGCTCATAGGGTCCGTGTACCCGGTATCCGTAACGCTGACCGGGCTTGATGCCGGGAATGTAAACGTGCCAGTGATTGTGGGTGCGTTCGGTTACCTTCACCCGGGTTTCTTCACCCGAGGCATCGAAGAGACAAAGTTCTACGCCGTGCGCGTTGTCTGAGAAAAGAGCGAAATTCACCCCTTCTCCGTCATAAATGGCGCCCAGCGGATAAGGACGGCCGGGCCATGCTTGTATGTTTTTTTGTGACATGGAGTCTGAATTAATCATCAAAAGTCAGCAGATTTAACAAGAAGGGGGAGCAGGCTTTCCGGCGTGTCAGATGATTTCTTTCGGCCGAATATGGACCAATTGATAGCCGTCCCGGGGCTTTGCCTGATCAACTCTTGCCTGTCATGTACGACTGACTATCGAACTTTTATTTTGTAAATTTTACAATAAAATCCTGATAAAACAATGCAAAAGATCGTTAGATTTTTAGATATAAGATTCCTGCCTATCGGCAGGCAGGTAAGATGAATCATATAATGCTGAAAAT
Source organism: Bacteroidota bacterium (assembly GCA_051744695.1). Classification (GTDB taxonomy): domain Bacteria; phylum Bacteroidota; class Bacteroidia; order Bacteroidales; family Marinilabiliaceae; genus Marinilabilia. The sequence goes on from JBNJDH010000168.1 coordinate 4,300, forward strand.
CTGCATTTTGACAAAAACAACCATTGTAATGTAAACAATTGATTCAAAGGCTATTGCAGAAGTTTAACGGACTATTGACAATGGGGAGAGGGATTAAAAATATCTTATGGATCTGATGGTTTCTTCTTCCCCATCTTCTTCGCGCGATCGTTTTTTCAAAAAGCGACGATTCCTGTTGGGTTGGATGTATTCTGTGAAATCGAAAGTTAGTGAAATTTCATGGTTGATGAAACCGGGGTTTCCCTCAATCCGGTCAACAGGGACCTCAACAGCATAATTGATGCCAATATTGGGTTGGATTTGCATCCCTATGCCCAGGGATGCAGCCTGCCCGGGGCGGAAATTGGCTGAGGCACGGAATTTTTCAATGTACCTGGCCTGGATTCCCATATCGGTTACTGACGGACCTGTTTCTTGTATGCGGTGGATTCCTGAAATTTTAAGGGTGAGCTCATTTGTAGGATGGAGATACCCACCCCCGTTCAGGATGTATTGTCTGGGGTGGGAATAATCAGAGGCAACTTCAGATGTCCAGGGCACATCAGAAAAAGAGATGTGGGGGAGCGAGGCTCCTAAAAACCAGGTTGGTTTGAAAAAAACCAGTCCAAAACCCCCCGAGGGATGAAATTCATTTTGAATGCCCTGCTGAAAAGCCGGATCTTCCGAATCGATGATGTTGAGTTTGTCAAGGCCGATGTTCAGGTGAGAGACCCCTGCTCTGATTCCGAGGGATACGAAAGAACGTCGCGAGGTGCGTAGCATATAAGCATAATCGAATGAGAGCCGGTTGTTCATGACAGGTCCGGCATGGTCTGAGTAAAGCGTGCCACCGATGGATGCCATGGAATTGTTGACGGGCGAATGAATGCTTCCGTAGTAAGAGGAAGGGGCCCCGTCAATGCCGCTCCATTGCTGACGTGAATAGACATCGATGGCAACAGAATTGCGGTTGCCGGCATAGGCAGGATTCAGTATCAGGGGGTTGTTCATGTACAAGCTCATAAGCTGATTCTGCTGACCCCGGGCTTCTTTCGGTAAGCAACAAAAAATGATGGTCAGTAATGCTATATGGAGAGTCGTTTTTTTCATTCACCTAACGTGTTAAAAACACCGTTCCCTTAATTGTTTTTTCATCCACTTTGATGATGTAATAGTAGTTTCCGGACGGGAGGTCTTTGCCTTTCCATGGTCCGGTATTGGCTTTTCCCGCCCAGTCGTTGTTGTAATCAGATTCTTCGTATACCAGAACCCCGTTCCGGTTGAACACTCTTAATTCAATGTGTTGATAAAGGTTGAGATCCGGAGCATGGAATGTGTCGTTGAAACCGTCGCCATTTGGGGAAAAACCTTCCGGGATGAAGGGTTCTTCACTTTCGTCTGTGATGGGCTCAATGATCAGAACTGCCCGGTCGCAGTCGCCTTCGGCATCACAAACTTCATAAACCAGCGAATCGCGGCCGACGAAATAACTGGTGAAATCCAGTTTTAGTCGTAAATCGTCGGTGATTTCTGAATAGCCGTTGTTCAACTCGGTTGTGATACGTAATTCAAGAGGATGGTCGTAAAGGTTTTGGTCGTTTTGCAGGACATTAATTTCTGCTGTACTTTCAACATCAACTTTTGCTGTGTCGTTTACTGCCTGTGGGGTGAAATCGTAATCTTTCACTTCAATGGAAACTGTTGCCTCATCGCAACCGCCACTATTGTTGCATACACGGTATCGCAGTTGGTCCCTGCCAGTGAACCGTTCATCAGGAGTATATTTTATGGTGTTTTCTGATGTAATTTCAGCTTTTCCGTTTTTCGGTTGTTCAATGATCTCAAATTCATCGATTTCGTCGCCAACTCCGTAGTCATTGTTGAGAACGGCTATGTTCCACGCCCGGTTTTCAAACATGCTGATGAAATCATCACTGGCTGTCAGGTTTTGTTGAATGGATGCCCCGGGCTGGTCTTTTTTTCCCGTATTGTTGCCATTGACAGAAAAAAAGATGCCGCTTGCGAGGCATATGAATAACCCGGCAGATAATCTTTTTCGTCTCATTCATGTAAAATTAATACCATTGTTGCCTGCGGAGAAAGTTTCTCAGGACGTTTGGGGAGGATAAAGCTTCAATTGTTCCTATAACGATGAAGCCGGGGCTTTATTTTCCGCCTGGATCGTCAACTCCTTTCATTCCCCGGTCTTTTTTCCTGTTTGAAAATCCAAGCATTGCATCTTTCTGGGTACATGGGTAGGCTCCTTTATTGGATCCTGCGCAAATTCGATAACGAACCACGGCGACAAGGGCGCTTCCAAATTGTGTTTGTGCATTGGTCAGGCCCAGTTGATGCTCAATGCCGAAGGAAAAACTTTTGTAATCGATGCCAACGGTGGTAGCCAGCCCCAGGTTTTCGCCCACTTGCTGGTCCATGGTGCGCCGGTATGCCAATATGCCCCAGAATGCAATGCCTTCCTGTAACGTGGGCATGAAGAGTTCCAGGTTGGCATCCAGGCGGTTGTCGGAATGTTGATTGCTTCTGAAGTAAACCAGGGGCTTCAGGTATAATTCTCTTTCCGGAACCTTCCAGGATGTGCCGGCATGAAGGTGGAAGTCAGGACCGGGATCGGGCTCCCAGTCGG
>JBNJDH010000169.1:0-6908 GCA_051744695.1 Bacteroidota bacterium
ATTCATCTTACCTGTCTGCCGTTTTCTTATTACAATACTGTTGTATAAAACAAACTTTGGTATGTACAGCAAGTCTCATTTTTTATCAACCGCCAGGCAGGCATCTAATATCTAATAATCTAACGATCTATTGATATGAAGGACCTCTCCATAATTTTCGATTGCGGCGCCACCAATGTGAGAGTTGTGGCCATGAACACTAAGGGGAACATTGAAGCCATTGAATCTTTTCCCAATGGCACGAAAGAAGATCCGGAAACACCGGGCGGAAGAATCTGGGATTTGGATGAAATCTGGGATAAGTTTTGCAAAGCTTCCGGAACCGTCATGTCGCAGATCGATACAAGCCGTATTTGTGGCGTGTCGGTGACAACTTTTGGGGCCGACGGGGGGTTTCTGAATGAGAAAAATGAACTGGTATATCCTGTTGTTTCCTGGCAGTGTGAGCGAACTGTGCCGGTTATGCAAAACATCGGAAAATACATTTCTCTTCAGGACATATACAATGAAACGGGGGTTTTCCCATATAATTTCAATACGGTGGCCAAATTGATCTGGTTTAAGGAAAACCGCCCCGATGTAATTTCAAAAGCCTCCCGTTTTCTGTTTATGCCTTCCCTTATTCAATTGAAATTGGGAAGTGAAGGCATTAATGATACCACCATGCTGGGGACAGGCATGATTACCAATTTTGAGGCCCGGGATTGTTCGGAAAAAGTGCTTAGTGCCATTGATGTGGATCCGGCATTGTTTGGTCCATTGGCCGAGCCGGGTGAAAATGTGGGGGTTGTAAATTCCCGGGCATCCGGTCAAACGGGTCTGCCGGAAGGCACGCCCCTGCTTGCCACCGGCCATGACACCCAGTTTGCAGTCGTGGGATCCGGGGCAGATGCCAATCAACCTGTTCTTAGTTCGGGAACCTGGGAAATATTGATGAGTCGAAGCTGGGACTGCACCTGTACCCCTCATGAGCTTGATCTGGGTATCACCACAGAACTGGATGCTGAGCCAGGGATGTATGACATTGGCATCAATTACATGGGGTCTGGTACTCTGGAGTGGATCAAGCGGCATTTCTTTCCGTTTGATGAGTATGAAGCCATGATTCGGGAAGCCGAGACTGTGCCACCCGGAAGCCAGGGGGTCAGGGTGAAAACCGATTTCTATAACGCCAAAGATGCCGGCCCTGCCGGTGCAATTAAAGGGTTGACTCTGCAATCTACCCGCGGGCATATTTTCAGGGCTGCTCTGGAAGGACTGTCCCTGAAAATGAAAGAGGCCCTCAGCGCGGTAGAAAAGGCCGGACAGTTTCAGGCATCCTCAGTCATCTGTGTGGGTGGCGGTTCTAAAAATGATTTATGGAACCAAATCCGTGCGGATGTTTGCGGGGTTCCGGTTACAACCATCGATCAGAAAGAAACCACTGTCCTTGGAGCAGCTATGTTTGTTTTTAAAGGAGCTGGTGTGGTTAACTCATTGGATGAAGCCCGCGAAAATATTGATTATTCTCCGGAGGTTTTTCATCCATCCGGAAATTTGGTGTTTTAATGAAAAAAAAAAGGCTGCTGACTTTTTAGCAGTCCCTTAAATATTATACTTATGAACCAACAATTAATAGGAAGAAAACCTAAAGTAGGAATACGGCCCGTTATCGACGGACGTGAACGAGGTGTACGCGAATCCCTCGAAGGCCAATGTATGGATCTGGCCAAATCTGCAGCTGCTGCCATTCAGGAAAACCTGAAGTACCCCGATGGAACACCGGTGGAGTGTGTCATTTCGGACACAACCATTGGTGGTGTAGCCGAAGCAGCCCAATGTGCCGACAAATTTAGTCGCGAGGGGGTGGGAGTGAGTCTCACGGTTACCCCCTGTTGGTGCTATGGCACAGAAGTAATGGATGCTGATCCCCTGATGCCCAAAGCGGTCTGGGGGTTTAACGGGACCGAGCGCCCCGGTGGGGTCTATCTTGCTGCTGCCCTGGCCGGTTATGCACAAAAAGGATTGCCGGCATTCGGCATTTATGGACGCGATGTCCAGGAAGCCGATGACACTTCTGTTCCTGCCGATGCAGAAGAAAAAATTCTGCGTTTCACCAAAGCCGGTCTTGCCGTGGCTTTAATACGCGGAAAATCTTATCTGTCGATCGGTTACACATCCATGGGTATTGTGGGCTCTATGGTTGATGACGACTTTTTTAATGACTATCTCGGCATGCGGACTGAGTATGTCGATATGTCCGAGATTATGAGACGCTTACAGGAAGGCATCTACGATCAGGATGAGTTCGAAAAGGCCCTGAAGTGGACCCGCGAAAAATGCAAAGAAGGTGAAGATCCGAATAAAGATCATTTGAAAGCGAATGAAGACCGCAAAGATGAGGAATGGGAATTGGTCGTAAAAATGACGCTGATCATCCGTGATTTGATGCGTGGAAATACCAACCTCCGTGAGAAGGGCTATGGTGAAGAATCCAACGGCCGGAATGCCATTGCAGCAGGCTTTCAGGGCCAAAGGCAGTGGACCGATTTTATGCCCAATGGCGATTTTTCAGAGGCCATCCTGAATTCTTCATTCGACTGGAACGGCATCCGGGAGCCTTACGTGTTGGCTACCGAAAATGACAGTCTGAATGCCGCTGCCATGTTGTTTGGTCACCTGCTTGGCCATTCAGCCCAGATGTTCTCAGATGTCCGGACTTTCTGGAGCCCGCAGGCCGTGGAAAGGGTGACCGGGAAAAAATTGTCCGGCCTAGCAAAAAACGGTGTGATCCACCTGATCAATTCCGGTTCCACAACGCTGGATGCAACAGGACAGATGAAGGATGAAAACGGGCAATCCGTGATGAAACCTTTCTGGAATGTGACCGAAGAAGATGTGGAGAGATGCCTTGAGAATACATCATGGCCGCAGGCCGAGCGAGGGTATTTTCGTGGAGGTGGCTTTTCATCCCTTTTCAGAACCAGAGGGGAAATGCCGGTGACCATGTCGCGCATCAATATTGTGAAAGGACTGGGGCCGGTGCTTCAAATCGCTGAGGGCTGGACAACAGAACTTCCTGAAGATATCCACACTGTGCTGGATCAGCGTACCAATCCCACCTGGCCCACTACATGGTTTGTGCCACGTCTTTTGGACGGCAATAACAATTTTAAGGATGTATATTCCGTTATGGCCAATTGGGGCGCCAATCATGGAGCCATTGGTTACGGACATATTGGCGGCGACCTGATCACAATGGCTTCTATCTTGCGCATCCCCGTTTCTATGCACAATGTGGCAGATGATGAGATTTACAGGCCTGCCGTTTGGAGCGCCTTCGGAATGGATAAGGAGGGTGCAGATTACCGGGCTTGCCAGACTTACGGTCCCCTTTACGGGGCAACATCCAAATAAAATTTTGTTAATTTAGAATCCTGTCTCCGCTTTTGAGTCGGAGACAGGGGTTTTTATATTTCATTGTACAACGGAAATGCTATGGGAACACCCAAAGTTGTAGAAAGGCGGTACCTATTGCCTTTTATCTTAATCACCAGTTGTTTTGCGTTATGGGGATTTGCCAATGACATCACCAACCCCATGGTGGAGGCTTTTTCCAGAATATTTGGCATGGGTGTTGGCGGTGGCACCTGGGTGCAGGTGGTCTTTTACGGCGGTTATGGAGCCATGGCTTTTCCCGCTGCTCTGTTTATTCGCCGCTTTACTTATAAAGCGGGGATTCTTATGGGCCTGGGACTCTATGCAACCGGGGCTCTGATGTTTATTCCGGCCAGTTCATTGGGGATTTATTACCCGTTTCTGATCGCCTATTTCGTGATGACCTGTGGCTTGTCTTTTTTGGAGACCAGTGCCAATCCCTTTATTTTGTTTATGGGGGCGGAAGAAACCGGGACTCAGCGATTGAACCTTGCACAGGCTTTTAATCCCATGGGATCGCTGACCGGCATGCTCGTGGCAAAAAATCTGATTCAGGCCCGGCTGGATCCCCGAGATGCGGCTGTCAGGGCTACCTTGTCGGCCGAAGAGTTTGAAGCCGTCAAAGCCCATGATCTTGAGGTGTTAAGTGCACCGTATATTTTTATCGGAGGATTGATTTTGGCGGTTTTTGTGTTGATTGCCCTGGTAAAAATGCCCGCCAACAATGAGGAAACGCACAGTCTGAATTTGTGGAAGGCTCTACAACGCATCTTTTCCAAGAAACGTTACCGTGAAGGAGTAATCACACAACTTTTTTATGTGGGCGCTCAGATCATGAGCTGGACCTTCATCGTGCAATACGGTCAGCGGATTTTTATGGAACAACACGGGATGACAGCTGGGGAAGCTGCCCAGGAAGCCCAGTTTTTTAACATTATTGCCATGGCCGGTTTCGTCATTTTTCGTTTTGTATTTACGTTTGTGCTGAAATACGTGCATCCGGGAAAACTATTAATGTATCTGGCTTTAGCTGCCATAGGGTTCACAGCGGCAACCATTTTTATTCAAAACATTGCCGGACTTTATACCCTTATTGGAATATCGGCCTGTATGTCACTGATGTTCCCCACTATTTACGGAATATCCCTGCGGGGCATGGGTGAAGATGCTAAATTTGGATCGGCCGGACTGATCATGTCAATTGTGGGTGGATCTTTTCTACCCAAGCTTCAGGCCTGGATCATTGATGCCGCACCAGGTGAAATATTGCCTGCTGTGAATATTTCCTTCGTGGTGCCTATGGTTTCTTTTATTGTCATTACGATTTTTGGATATCGCACATATAAGGTTCATATATAACCGAGTGTTTGACCACCACAAATTTATTTTGGTACTTTTCCGTGCTTTCGGGGCAACTCATTTATCTTTGTCCGATTCCGGAAAGTATTAATTGAATGATGTTATGAAGAAATCCAACAAACCCCTGGATTCTGTGCTGGTGAAGCCTGCCGGGCCTGATTGCAATCTGGGATGCAAATACTGTTTTTACCTGGAGAAAGCGGGCCTTTACCCCGATGCCAATACCCACCGGATGAGTGATGAGGTTTTGGAAGAACTCATCCGGCAAACCATGGAACAATCCGGGCAGAACATCTCTTTTGGCTGGCAGGGAGGTGAACCCACGTTAATGGGACTTGATTTTTTTAAAAAGGTGGTTCGCTTCGAGCAGGTTTACGGCAAAAGAAAGGTCGTGGGAAACGGACTGCAGACCAACGGGCTTTTGTTGGACGAAGAATGGGCCGATTTTCTCAAGAAATATGATTTTCTTGTAGGTCTTTCCCTGGACGGCCCGCAACATATTCATGATCATTACCGCCTGACGCAAAATGAAAAACCTTCGTGGGAACGCGTGATGAAAAGCGCCCGCCTTCTTTTGGAAAGAGGTGTGGCGGTGAATGTGTTAAGTTGCGTGACCAGCTATTCAGCCCATTATGCCCGGGAGATGTATGATTTTTATAAAGAGCTGGGCATCGACTGGATGCAATTCATTCCCATTGTGGAAACTGATAAAAACGATCCGCGCAAAGCGGCCGATTTTTCAGTGACACCCGAACAATATGGCCAGTTCCTTATTGATATTTTCGATCTCTGGGTAAATGATTTTCAGAACGGACAACCTTCTACCAACGTCAGGTTCATCGATTCCATTTTTCATACTTATGTGGGTGTGCCGGCTCCGGAATGTACGCTGCGAAAAGAGTGTGGTGTTTATCCGACTGTTGAGCACAATGGAGACGTGTATTCCTGCGACTTTTTTGTGGAACCCAAATGGAAACTGGGAAACCTGATGAACGACCGGCTGATCAATATGCTGAATTCTCCCAAACAAAATCGCTTTGGCAAGATGAAAAGTCAGTTGCCACGTAAATGCCGCACCTGCCGGTGGTATCAGCATTGTTTCGGGGGATGTACCAAAGACCGCATTAAAGATCCTCAGGATAGTGGCATGCCTCGTTTTTGCAAGTCTACCATCATGTTTATGGAACATGCCCATCCGGTATTTCAGGAATTGGCCCGCCAGTGGAAAGAACAGCAACATGACATTGCCAAAGGCTCTGTGCCGGGGAAAAACTACAATGCTTTTGAAGATTTTATGGGGGAGAAGTCCTAATGTAAGAATTTTAGGGATACAAAAAAAACCACTCCATTCAGAAGTGGTTTGATTCGAATCTTTGCCGGTTGAATTTTATTGGCCTGTTGGATTATTTATCATCAACCAAGCTCTTTTACAACCTCCAGAGCCCTATCGTAATTGGGCTCTTCAGTGACGTCGGGCACGTATTCCACATATTTGACTTTATTGTCCTTGCCAATGATTACCGTCCCTCGTGCAAGCAGTCTGAACTCTTCCATGAGAAAACCATATTTGGTGCCGAAATCCACATCTTTGTGATCAGATAATGTGACAATGTTGTTGAGTCCTTCGGCAGCACAAAATCGCTTCTGGGCAAACGGAAGGTCACAGGAAATGGACAGCACAACCACGTCATCAAGCTTTTCAGCTTCCTGGTTGAAGCGACGGTTCTGGGCTGCACATACGCTCGTGTCAACAGATGGATAAACCGCAATGACTTTGATCTTGCCGTCAAAATCAGTCAGGTGTGTCGGCTTCAGATCGTTGTCCAATACAGTGAAATCTGTTGCACTATCTCCTACATGGGGTTCTGGTCCCACTAATGTAACCGGATTACCGGCGAATGTTACTTTTGAATTGTTCTTTTCCATGACGTTTAAATTTTTCTATTCGTTTCAATTCAATAATTTGATTGACTTTGAACCTTGTTTATTTTTAACAAAAAATTGCCTCGAAATGTTCTATTGATTGAAATGGATGAGGTACTATGGATTTAAAAAATGGGTGGTTAATAAGAAAGGAAAGCCGGCTTCACCCCGTGTAGTATAATAAACTGTGCATTGTTCAATGACCAGGA
>JBNJDH010000170.1:0-6889 GCA_051744695.1 Bacteroidota bacterium
TTGAGAAAGAAAATGGATCTTCTCAATGCCGATGAGTGGATGGAAGTTCTGCAAAAGGGTTATGACAACGCCCCCAAATACAATGATTATGACCCGGGAGAAGAGCCGGTGTTGACAAGAGACGATCCACGATTGTTTGATTCGCAGGGCAATCCACGTTACGATACCGACTGGCAGGAAGAAGCCACAAGAACGGCTTTCACCCACAACCATCAGCTGAGTGTTCAGCAGGCTTCTGAAAATTCTTCATTCGGCGCTTTTCTGAATTACAGCGACAATGAAGGGATTATGCTCAATTCGTGGATGAAGCGGGCCAATGCCAAACTGGTTTATGATGCGGATATCAAAGACTGGTTGTCGTTTGGCATGAACCTCTCGGTAAACAGAACCTGGGAAAACCAGATTGAAGAGGGTGGCGGACACCAGATGCCTCGTCGTTCAATGATTGAGATGCCTCCCATCTTTCCTGTACAGTTCCCTGAAGGCCAGTGGTCAAATACTTTTACCATTGAAGACGAGTATGGCCTTGAAGCCATTCCCAATCCGGTTCATGTGCTTAAGACCCAGGAGCGTAAAAATCAGAACACGCAGTTGTTCGGTAATGCGTTCTTCCAGTTTCACCTGGCACCAGGTTTGAGTTTGAAAACACAATTGGGAATTGACAATAATCTCCATGAATGGCGGTATTACAGTCCCACAGACTTGATCAACATTTCAGCTCCCAATGGAAATGCTTCAATCTCCAATTCAGAAAGACTTTACTGGCAGCAGGAAACCTTCCTGAATTATGAAAAAGTTGAAGGTGCTCATCGCCTGAGTGCTATGCTGGGACTCAGCTGGCAGGAAAGAACCTATCGTTCCAATGACATGTCTACTTCCGGTTTTGCTGATGATTTCTTCAAATACAACAACATGGGAGCAGCTTCTGATCCCAACCCACCGTCATCATTTGCCGAGCGTTGGGCGATGAACTCTTATTTCCTTCGTGGAAGTTATACCTATGACGATCGTTACCTGTTCACCTTAACAGGACGTGCCGACGGTTCTTCACGATTTGGTGCTGATAACAAATATGGTTATTTCCCGTCAGCAGGCCTTGGATGGATTATGTCTAACGAAGACTTCATGTCCGGTAGTTCCTTGATCAATCTTCTAAAACTCCGGACCAGTTATGGTATCACCGGTAACACAGAGATCGGAACCTATCGTTCTCTGGCCACTGTAGGTTCAGGAACCGTTCTGATCAATGGAAGTCGCGAAACCAGCAGTTCTGTCAACCGTCTTCCCAATCCCGAACTTGAGTGGGAGAAAACCAGGCAGTTCAATGTGGGATTTGATCTCGGCCTCTACAATAACAGGATCTCACTGGAAGCCGACTATTACCACAAGCTGACCACCGACCTGCTTCTGAACCGTCCGGTTCCTCACAGTACGGGCTTTGGATCTGTTATTGACAACATTGGTGAGGTTTCGAACCAGGGACTTGATTTAATGTTGAAGACAACCAATGTTGATTTGCCTGATTTGCGATGGACATCAAGTGTGAATCTGAACTACAATCAAAACGAGATTCAAGCACTCGGAGAAAATGACGAAGACATCTTCCCCGGCCCCTGGTGGGTTTCCGGTAGTCAGATCATTCTTCGCGTGGGCGAACCATTAAGTTCTTTTTACGGATATCGTCGCCTTGGGACCTGGAATACCGACGAAGCTGCTGAAGCAGCCGAAGAAGGTGATGTTCCCGGTGAAGCGAAGCGCTCTGACGAAAAGGAGATTATCGGAAAGGGGATTCCCGACTGGACAGGGAGTTTTATTAACCGCGTTCAATACAGGAATTGGGATCTTTCTGTAGACCTTCAATTCGTCATGGGGGTTGAGATACTGCAGCAGTTCCTGCACTCTACCGAAGACCGCACAGGATATGCCAACGGACTTTCAACCATTCTCTACGAAGGCTGGACAGAAGACAACCAGAATACCATGGTGCAGCAGATCCGTAATGCCCCATTGAGCGGCCAGAACAGTGAAATTGACAGCCACTGGGTTGCTGACGGATCTTATTTGCGTGGAAACAATATTTCCCTGGGATATACTTTTGGCGACACTTTCCTCAACAATACAGGATTGCAAAACTTGAGGGTTTATGGTAGTGTTGAAAATGCATTTGTCCTTCATGATGATGATTTTAAAGGGTTTGACCCGGAAGCTACTTCATGGGGCGGAAATCAGTGGGGACAAAATATGTTCTTCTTCCAGTATCCCAAACCACGGACCTTTACTTTAGGCGTGAATGTAAAATTTTAAGGTCTAACTCTAAAAGCAATTGAAAATGAAAAAAATAATCATATTATTCGCGGGACTCCTGTTTATGGCTTCCTGTGAAGACTTTCTCGAAGAAAAACCGAAAAGTGAGATGAGCGTTAATCAATATTTTAGCGATCCTTCTCACGCGCAAAATGCTGTAAACAGCCTGTATCGGGACGGAGTACCCGGCTTCTTTGGTGCAGGTAGTGCCTATCGGGGAACCACAATGATGATCGGCGGCTACATGTCGGGCTTTTTCGATAATGAGTACAAAGGACAGGAAGTTCACGTGGAGGAGTGTCATAACCTGACACTGGACCCGGTCAACTTGTCGGGATATCTTGATGGCATCTGGGATCCTTGCTATACGGCAATATCCCGGGCCAACAATGCGATAAAGTACATTCCCGATACACCTGACCTGAATGATGCAAAGGCGAATGAGCTGGAAGCACAGGCCCGCTTTTTCAGGGCGCTGAATTATTTCCACCTGGTCAAAACTTTTGGTGATGTACCTCTGATCACCGAGCCTTATGAATCGCTTGCCGACATGTATCTCGAGCAATCCGATGCTGAAGAGGTTTACAACCTGATCATTGAGGATCTGGAATTTGCCATCAATGACGGCGGACTTGATGATCAACCCATGCCGATGAACGATTTCAGGGTTTCTCAGGGATCTGCGCGAGCTATGCTGGCTGATGTTTATCTGACCATGAGTGGTCATCCTGTTCAGTCCGATCATTACGGAGATGCTGCTGATGCAGCTCGTGATATCATCAATTCCGGAAATTATGGATTGATTGAGCACGGCGAAGAGCTCTCAAATAGTGCCTACAATAAGATACGCACTTCCGAAAATGAAAGCGAATATCTGTATGTGATCGAATATGAGTCAGGAATCGCTGAGAATAATTACCTTCCTGCTTATTCTTATCCCAACCGGGCTGCTACTTGGGGCGTTTTCCAGTATTCCATTACCAACAATGCTTACCGACCAGTTGAAGAATTGCTGGATATTTATGACCCGAATAACGACCTGAGAATGCAGGAGAAACAGTTTTTCCATTCATCACTGACCTACACGGAAGACGAAGAGGAAGTGACCCGTACTTTTGAGGTTTCTCCCTATCTGTGGCATGATGATGAGGCGCTCTTTGAAACCGGACGTGGCGGCAACGATGTGGCTGTTTACCGTTATGCCGAGGTTCTGTTGATTGCCGCTGAAGCCATCGCAAGATCAGAGGGCGTAACCAGTGAAGCTGTTGGTTACCTGGCTGACGTCAGAAACCGGGCATACTGGGAAACCGATCGTGCCGACATTGTTAGTGAATTGTCAGGTCTTTCGGAACAAGCCTTTGTTGAAGAAGTCTGGAAAGAAAGATTGCGTGAATTGCCTCTTGAATACCGGATATGGTCAGATATTCAGCGTACCCGGAAGTATCCGCTCACCGATGAGAACAATCCCGGTGAAGTGAATTTCGTTGACGTGGTGGGTCAGTCCAATGTTTGGGGAAAAACTTTTGAGGAGAAACATCTTCTGTTCCCCATTTCGAATAACGAAAGGCAGCGGAATCCTAACCTGTCACAAAATCCCGGATATACTGCCGGCCAAGAATAATTGCTATAAGGAATAGTGCCCGGAGATTTAGTCCGGGTGCTTTTCTGCTTGTATTTTCCCGGAACCACACAACTAATACTTTTACGATCAATCCACACTTCTTTCCCGGGAAACTGATTTTATGACTGAGCTGAATGTGTTTGCAGGGTGCAATGGCATTCAGCTCAGGCTTTTTCCTGAAAGTTGGCATGGGGATGACGTGTCAACTTTTTTTATTATATGCAAAAAGATAATGTTCTTTATTGAAAAAATGGTAAATTTGTAAGGAGAGATGGTTATATCGAAGCCGTTCTTCTGTGTTTTGTAAAAAGAATCAATTAAAAAATATCATTATGAAGCGAACACGATTTTTGGCCGGCGTGCTATTCATGGCCGGTTTATGGGGCATTTTACCTGATGGTTCAGCCCAGAAGTCGGCTCCTTTGGACAAAGAGCCGGTTGATTTTGTCAATCCCCTGATGGGAACGGACTCCAAATTCAGCCTGTCCAATGGGAATACTTATCCTGCGATTGCCCGCCCCTGGGGCATGAATTTCTGGACACCTCAGACGGCAGAAATGGGCGACGGGTGGCAATACGCTTACGATGCCGATAAGATCCGGGGATTTAAACAAACCCACCAGCCCAGTCCGTGGATGAACGATTATGGCAATTTTGTGCTGATGCCGATCACCGGACAAGTTGTATTTGACGGGGAAGAAAGGGCAAGCTGGTTTTCTCACAAGGCTGAAGAAGCCCTGCCCCATTATTACAAAGCCTATCTGGCCGAGTATGATGTGACCACCGAGATGACGACCACCGACCGGGCCGTTCGTTTTCGTTTTACTTTTCCCGAAACCGACAGCTCTTATGTCGTGATCGATGCCTATGATCAGGGTTCTCATGTGAAGGTTTTACCAGAGGAGAACAAGATCATCGGGTATTCCACCCGCAATAGTGGTGGGGTTCCCGATAATTTTAAGAATTATTTTGTCATCGAGTTTGATAAGCCTTTTGAATATACTTCCGTATGGCAGGAGGATTCGCTCATTACCGACCAGGCAGAGACAGAGGGTGAACATTCAGGAGCAGTCATTGGATTTTCCACCCGCAAGGGGGAGGAAGTCAATGCACGTGTGGCTTCTTCTTTCATCAGTCATGAGCAGGCTCAGCGTAATCTGGATACCGAGATTGGCGACAAAGATTTTGAAACCATCCGGGCTGAGGGCCGTGAGGTATGGAACGAAGAACTGGGCCGAATGAAGGTAAGAGGCGGAACGCCTGAGAACACCGAGATTTTCTATTCTACACTCTACCGCACGCTGCTGTTTCCGCGTAAATTTTATGAATATGATGAGGATGGCAACCGTGTCCACTACAGTCCATACAACGGCGAAGTGTTGCCCGGTTATATGTTCACCGATAATGGATTCTGGGACACTTTCCGCGCCGTATTTCCCTTCTTTAATCTGATGTATCCGTCCATGAATGAGAAATTCCAGGCCGGATTGGTGAATGCCTACAAAGAGAGTGGATTTCTGCCCGAATGGGCCAGTCCGGGCCACCGTTCCGTGATGATCGGAAACAACTCGGCCACCATCGTGGCAGACGCCTGGCTGAAAGGCATGCGCGGATACGATATGGAGACTTTGTATGAAGCGGTTCTCCACGGCACCAAAAATGTGCATCCCGATGTAGAAGCAACCGGTCGCCTGGGCCATGAATATTACAATGACCTTGGTTATGTGCCTTATGACGTGGGCATCAACGAAAGTGCAGCCCGTACGCTGGAATATGCCTTTGCCGACTGGACCATCTGGAAACTCGCCAAAGAACTGGATCGACCGGAAGAAGAAATCGAACGCTTCAAAAAGCGAAGCCAGAACTACCGCAATCTTTTTGATCCCGAAACCAACCTGATGCGTGGCAAGAATGAGGATGGTACTTTCCAGGAGCCCTTCAATCCTTTGAAGTGGGGCGATGCCTTTACCGAAGGCAACAGCTGGCACTATACCTGGTCCGTATTTCACGATGTGGAGGGACTCATCAACCTGATGGGGGGAGAAGACACCTTCATCTCCATGATGGATTCCGTGTTTACCATGCCCCCCGACTTCGACGACAGTTACTACGGATTTCCCATTCATGAGATCCGGGAGATGCAGATCGTTGATATGGGGCAATACGCCCATGGCAACCAGCCCATTCAGCACATGATATTCCTTTACAACTATGCCGGTCAACCCTGGAAAGCCCAGTACTGGACCCGTGAAGTATTGGAACGTCTTTATACACCTGAAGCCGACGGCTATTGTGGGGATGAAGACAACGGCCAGACATCGGCCTGGTTTGTGTTCAGTTCCATGGGATTCTATCCTGTAACACCCGGAAGTGACCAATATGTGCTGGGGTCACCGCTCTTTCCGGAAATGGAAATTGAGTTGGAAAACGGCAACAAGATCACCATTGAAGCGCCCGGCAACACCGACGAAACCCGTTACATTGATAAAATGTACATCGACGGTAAGCCCTGGAACAAAAATTACGTCAATTATTTTGACCTGATGGACGGCGCCCATCTGGAATTTGAAATGAGTGAAGAGCCTAATAAGTCAAGAGGCACCGATGAGGAAGCTTATCCTTATTCGTTCTCTTCTGAGAGGTGATTTTGGTTTATGCCAATTTTAGAGATGGAATTGATGGCATAATCTAAAAATTATCAATTGCTTCGCAATTTTTATCTTGTCCGCGAATTGCACGAATTCTTTCAAGGAAGCGGTAGAACCGAGCGATGCGAATTAGAAAGCTGTTTCACAGTTTTTTTGAAAACGGCGAAGCCGTTTGGCCGCACCACTGGTGCGGCTGAAATTCGTGAAATTCGTGCAATTTGTGGACAAGAAAAATAAAATGGCTTAAGCCATTTTTCGCCATAAAGTATAAAATTTTTTGAGCAATCCTATTTTATATAAGGCACGCATTTTTGTT
>JBNJDH010000171.1:0-6863 GCA_051744695.1 Bacteroidota bacterium
GGAAGATCAAAGTTCATTGTTCCCATTATTTTGATTGGTTAGTTGTGCCAGTTTTTCATTGTTTTTTGCCAGATTTATGATTTCAGGAAAAGCATCCAAAAATTCCGGAATGAAACCGGGTGCATAAATTCCCGCTTCTTTCAGATGATGAACGCCCTTTTCCATGTTTTCGTTGATCAATACATGAAAGGCTGCCAGCATGTACTGGAATGAGCCGGTTTCTATAAAATGATGGTGATATTCTTCTACGAACAACTGGATGTTGTACTCGGGCGTCAGGGCCTTGTGCAATTTGTAAAGGGCCAGCAGATGCCTGAAGTCCCGCCGGTTACTCAAAGCTGCTTTTCTGAAGAATTTTTTGGAAAGCTCCCATTCTTCATCCAGCACGTAGCTTTGGGCTTTCAGATGATGAAATATTCCGGTTTCTTCATCGGTCATCAGCTCTTTTTCCATCATGGCCTGACCGATGATTTCCCGGCAAAGTTGCGGCTCATGGTTGTCCAGGTGATAACGGGCAAAACCTTCCCATGCATCGAAATCCAGAAAATCAGTTTCTACGGCAAGCCTGTAAAATTTCACGGCATTCCCCGAGTTTCCCAGCTGATTCCAGCAATCGGCGATATAGTGAAGGCACCGGGATTGTTGAATGTCGTAAGAGATGCACTCCAGATAACTGTTCAGGGCTTCTTTGTATTTGTTGAGCTGGGCCAGACTGTTGCCTTTGTTGAAATGGGCCTGGGAATGATCGGGATTGATGGCCAGACAAAAATCAAAGGCTTCATTGGCTTTCTCCAGGTTTCCCATTTTGACATGTGAGATGCCCGTGTTGTACCAGCCATTGTCGGAAAAAGGATTCAGATCAAGCAGATCCTGGTACACTTCAAAAGCCTGGGCATCTTTGCCTTCCTGGTCAAGTGCATAAGCCAGCTCGAAAAGAAGGTTTTCATTGTCCTGAATTTGCCGGTAACGTGAACTCAGGATGTTGATGGTGGCATCGAATTCTTTGAACTGATTGGTGTACAATGTCACATCAAGCAGCAACTCCTCTTCATCGTTAAATGCATACTTCAGGCCTTCTTCAAAAATCCGGAGGCCACGCTTGTTTTCTCCCTGGCGCAGGTAAATGTATCCCAGATTGAGGTATATCTCCGGATTGGACTGTTCTATAAGTAAAAGCTCTTCCAGTTGGGCTGCAGCTTTGGCCAGTTTGCCATTTTCAATAAAGATGATGGCTTGCTTTATACGTAAGTTGTTTGCACCCGGATGCTGCCGGATGCCGATTTCTATAATTCGTTCCGCCTTATTGAATTGAAGCTTATCTACATAGAAATCGAATATATTTTCAATGCTATGCACATCAAAGAAGATTTCCCGCCCGCTGTATTCCATCTTCTCGAATCTTTCCACGGCTTCTTTGACTTCATTAAAATGTGCAGACCACGATTCAAACATAAGCACTTAATTTAATCATGCAAAAGTACGCATTCTTTGTGGAAAGCCAATACCCTGCTGTTTTACTTTCGCGGAAAGCTTCATCCCGTTTGATGCGCAGGCCGTAACAAATCGTTGATGGTTTTTACGGGGTTGAAGGTCTCTACCGGTACTTCCACGAAAATGGTGAGCCAGTGGGCCATGGCCCCGTTCCACAGGCCGGGTCTTTCCAGGGCTTTAATGGTTTTGCCGTTAACCGATTTTTCTGAGATGAAGCCGGTTTCCGGATCAATGTATTTCAGAAGATCAAATTTCTCTCCTTTGTGGTTTTTGGTGATGCACACCAGATCGACGGGATTGAAATGGGTGCTGGTCTCGAACATTTGCTTTTGCTCCGGCTTACTCAGGTCGAGTTGTGAACTTTCCACGATCTGCAGGGTCTCCTGTCCTTTGTTGTCTTTGACATGGAAAGGACCGCCTCCGGCTTCTCCTTCATTCTTCACCATTCCGCAGACCCTGATGGGGCGGTTAAGGTAGGTAAGCAGGTAGGCACATTGTTCGCCCGGCTCAGCATCAATCAGGTGCCCGGGGATATCGGTATGGAGGTTTTCTTTCAGAAAAACCCGGACTTCGTCGATCAAGGCGGCGTCGGGGCCTTCCTCCAAACGTTCAATAAACCGGAAAACCTTGTTTCGGATGTCCAGGGCCAGTCCGCCCAGCGCCTGTTTGTAATCACAGATCAGTTCCATGCGATCTTCGGGCACCACGTTGTCGATGTTTTTTATGAAAATGATGCCGGCATCACAATCGTTCAGGTTCTCGATGAGCGAGCCATGGCCACCCGGGCGGAAAAACAAGCGGCCGTTTTCATCGCGGAAGGGCTCATTGTTGGGCAAAACCGCTACGGTATCGGTATGAGGTTTCTGAAAGCTGAAAGAAACGTCGAAGGAGGTGCCGGTGTGTGCTTCCATTCCGCTTTCCCCCTTGTTCAGCTCGGTTTTAAAATGATCCAGGTGTTCGGGACTGACAGTGAAATGCACCCGCGCTTT
The DNA here is from genome assembly GCA_051744695.1 of Bacteroidota bacterium. Lineage (GTDB taxonomy): Bacteria > Bacteroidota > Bacteroidia > Bacteroidales > Marinilabiliaceae > Marinilabilia. Next base: position 2,481 of record JBNJDH010000171.1, read on the forward strand.
CTTCTCCCTGTCCCGGGCATAACAGGCCCCTTCGGCCAGGTGTTCGAGGAGAGGTGTACGGGGGCCTTCGGGATATTTATGGAACAGGATGAGCCCCTTGGGCAGAAATCCATAGTTCAGACCTTTGGCATCGAGGACCTGGTGAATGATCTCTGCCGCATGCTTTCTTCTGACCTCAGGTTCATCCAGGTCATTTCCGCTCATCAGCGATTTCAGCCGGCCAAAAAAGGCAAAACGGGGCAATTCGTCAATAAAGCGGACCACCGGATGATCTTCCTCGAGACCGGACAAGTCGACCGGCTCCTCGAGATATTGAAACAAAGCCTTGAACATCCGGCTGGCAGCCCCCGAGGCAGGAACAAATTTCATGGGCTTCAGGCCCTCTTCGATCTCCTCCTCGTATAAGTTTTTGTATTCCCTGAGTTGGTCTTCCGAAAGGGGGATAATGCCATCGGTCAGTGTGGCCGGGCGTTCCACTTTTAGCGGGGGAAACCCGGTTTTGAACCTTTCGATCTGCTGTTCCACCGTTTCCGGGGCAATGCCTTTCTCCTGAAGTTGCTTTTTATCACTGTTTTGTATCATAAATCTCTCTTCTTTTGGTTCAGCATAAATTTGGAAAATTTTTAACTGGAATAAAACACATTAGATGGTTAGATTTTAGATATCAGATGTTAGTTGAATATTATTGTGCTGAAAAATAGTTTCATGCGTCAAAACACATATTTTCAGTGTTTATATGGCTCATCTTTTATCTAACAAAATATGTAAACAAATGAACCTCAATTACATACATTTTTGTTAGTTCTTTGGTTATGTCGCAAAAGAGAGCAACCTTTCTTTCCAGCTTTGAGCTTCGAGCTATGTAAAACAAATTTCCCAAATTCAAACACCTAAGAGCCAAGAGCTACGAGCTAACAGCTACGAGCTAACAGCTTTGAGCTATGAGCTTTGAGCTTCGAGCTTTCAGCTACTACTGACTTCTGACTTCTGCCACTGAGCACTTAAATCTAACGATCTATTGCTATAAAACCGATTCATCATAATCAATGCCAAATCCAAGATGTTCCACACAGTCGTAATATTTATCAATCAACTCTTCCTGATTTCGTGCACCCAGGAAGATGTTGGCCAACTCAAAACTGTAACTGTCCTGTCCCCGAAGTTCTGACAGGTGCATGCCTTCTTTGACATGGGGCTTGATGTAAAAATCGGGGTACTTCTCATTGAGCTTTTGGACCTCTTCATTGGTTGGCACGTGGCTAACGGTTCCGGGTTCATAGGTACGCAACATAAAATTGGCTGCAATGCGGTATGGCCCGTTGTACTCGAGGGCTCTCGGACGGCGTCCCAGGGCCAGGTTCAGCATGATGGAATGGTGCGAATGCCCGTGAACCTTTTCAAAAATATCGGTGTGCGCCTGCGAGATGCGCGGGTTGATCTCCAGTAAAAAGTTTTGATTGACCGTGTTGTTGTAGAAAAACTCGATGTTGAAGGGGGAATTGTTGAGCCCGATTTGCGTGATGGCCCGGCGGGTAAGATCGGCCATTCTGAACTGGATCTCCTGGGGCAGCGACGACGGGTATTCATAGCGGCTGAATGAAGAACGGTCGCCTTCACGGACTGAATCCACAATGCCGTAAACCACCACTTCACCGTTATAGACATATCCTTCCACGGTGACCTGATGCCCGTTGATGGGGGTCTCGGCGATCATGGTCTCCTTCATGTGGGCATACTCATAGGGTAGCTTAAAGTTTTGCAGCACATAATTGAATGGTTCCGACATGAAATTGATGTGTTCGCGCACTTCTTCCATCACGGTATTAAACTGGTATTCACTGTTGACGCGATACGCCAGGTACGAACGGTACGATTTGATGGGCTTGATCCAGAAGGGGGGGATCATCTCAATTTTCTGATAGGCCTGATCGTCGAACGGATCGAAAGCCTTGAATTGCGGTATGCTGTGGGCAATCACCTTGTTTTGCTCCATCCGGCTCCAATACTTGTGCTCACACTTCATCACGCTTTCAAGCGTGGGGCCGGGCAGATTGTATTTCTCAGCGATAATGGGCACCAGCGTGGTTCCCGGGAAATCGTAATACGAGACCACAGCGTCGATTTTCCCGTTTTCATCAATCCGCTGACATGCCAGATTGATCAGGGCTTCCATGTCAAGCTGCTTGGTGCTGCGCATTTCTTCAAGCTTGATAGCCGGTAAAAAGTCACATTCTGCAGCTTCGGGAAGCCGCTCCAGTTTTTTCTGGTTAAAATCATCAAGTCCTATTACAAATACTTGTTTCTTCATGTTGGTAAAATCGTTAATTGGTTGATTCGTTAATTCGTCAATTGGTTAATTCGTCAATTGGTTAATTCGTCAATTCGTTAATTGGTCAATTGGTTAATTCGTTGCTAGTTGCTGGGTGCTGGTTAATTGGTCAATTGGTTAATTGGTTAATTTGTTGCTAGTTGCTGGGTGCTGGTTAATTGGTCAATTGGTTAATTTGTTGCTAGTTGCTGGGTGCTGGTTAATTGGTCAATTGGTTAATTGGTTAATTCGGTGCTAGTTGCTGGGTGCTGGTTAATTGGGTGCTGGTGGCGACACTGTCATTCTGAGCCTGCGAAGAATCTTTCACTGGTCAAGAGGGTGCTTCTCACTGTTTACTGATAACTGCTCACTGATTACTGTTAACTGATTACTGTTAACTGATAACTGATAACTGCTAACTGTCAAAGCTGTCTCGCCACTCTCTCGTCCCACGATTTGCTAAAAACCCTCGTGTCGCCTTCATAGGCATCAACGGTGGCGCGGATCCAGAAATGGGTACGGGTAGAGGTGAGGATGGTGCGCGTGACGGTATAGGCTTCCCACTGATCCCGTTTGAACTGCCGGGTGCTGATCACTTCTCCCCGCAGGGTGTCGTAATTGTTGTTTTTGTACGAATACTTTTCCGTCACATCCTTCCGGATGGTCCAGTTGATATCGTCCAGCCGGTATTGCGGGTCGTTGTTGGTCACATGCAGCATCACCTCATTGGTGGCCAGGTTATGTTTGACCTCCCATTCGCGGTGGGCCGGAACCAGTAGGGTCGTGGGCGTATTGCGGGTCACGTTGGGTTTGCCCATATCCCTGAGGTTGTCGTCACTCTCTTTGGCAGGCCTCACAGGCAGGACCAGCTGACTATTGTCGGTATAAATGGTCAGCCGTGCCGGCTCAGGCGGTGGCCATGCCAGCGGCCAGTAAGAGGTGGAAATGGCCAGCCGGATCTGGTGACCGGCCGGGAAATTCTGGGCCACGTAATTCATGTCAACAGATGCCTTATACTTTTTGTTGACTTCCAGTTCATCGGGCTGTTCATGGCTGTCGCGGTGGGTCAGGTTCAGCAGTCCGTAAGTCACCCTGGTGGCTTTCCCGTCGGGGGCTACATCCGAAATGCGAACGGCCACCGTGGCTAAGGGTTTGTTTGATGAAAGCTCCAATTCCACCCGCGGGGCGCCCATGATCTCCAACTCCTCTTCGAGCGGCGGACTGTCAAAAACCAGGGCGCCGCCGTCCTCTTCGCGCTGGTCGCTGGGCAGATCGGTCGATTCGGCATATGAGCACCATTTCCCTGCGAAGAGCCCCACGCTCAGGGGACTTTGAATGGTTAGTTCCGAAGCCGATTTCCGGGTGGCATCGAATGAAAGTTCACCAAACAACAGGTTGAGTTTTTCTTCCCGGATGCCGGGGGCTGGCCATTGGTCTTCAGCCACCCACCGTCCCGGACGTTTGAGAGAAATGGGGGAGACCGAGTCCTGCATCCAGGCCCTGATCATCGGCTCTTCCTTCACGCCTGTATCAATGCCTTTGAGCCATTGGTCCCACCAGCGAATGCACTCGTTGAAAAAGTCGATCACCGGTCCCGGTCCACCCTGATGCGGATACTGGTGTCCCCACGGGCCGATCAGCCCTTTGCGGGGAGCCTGGAGGTTTTTCATCAGGCGGAAAACCGTATTGGTATAACCGTCGGCCCAGCCGCTGACGGCAAAAACCGGGCATTGAACGGCCGAGTAGTCTTCACATACCGAAGCATGTTTCCAGTAATCATCCCTGAGCTGGTGCTGCAGCCATTTTTTAAGCCAGAGGCCGCTGCCCTCGAGACGGTCGAGCCACATTTCCTTCCACTTGTCCCCGACAAGGACCGGGTCGGGCGGACAAGAGTTGTAGGCAAACATCGTCGAAGCCCACGAAAGGTTGTCTGTCAGAAGCGCCCCTCCCATGTAATGCACATCATCGGCATAGCGGTCGTCCGACGAAGCCACGGTGATAATCGCTTTCAGTTCCGGCGGCTGAAGGGCCGCGATCTGAAGCCCGTTGAAACCACCCCAGGAGATGCCGATCAT
>JBNJDH010000172.1:0-6782 GCA_051744695.1 Bacteroidota bacterium
AAAGTCACGGTATTGTCATCCACAACATTGGCGCCTTTCCGCATACCCTCTGGAAGCGGCTCTTCAACCACAGGTTCTTTTATGTAGAAATCCACTGTATCCGCATCAGTCTCATCGGCATCGGAATCAGTGGCTCTCAACACCAACTGATGGCTGCCCTCCAAAGGGGCATCAAAAGAATAAGTAAGTTCCTGATCCTGTGTAGAGGTCTGCAGATCGCCATCAAGAAACAATTCAAGCAAGTCGGCTTCCTGACCGCTTCCTGTGACTTCAACAGTGGCACCGGGATCAAACAACGCCCCGGAAGCCGGAGAAGAGAGTACCGCCTTCAGCCCTTCTTCATGTATTTCCACGAAAATATCGTCGCCATTTTCAGCTTTCCCTTCCTTGTAGGACCCGTTGATCTCCTCCCCGCTTCTGAAGACAAACGCCATTTTCAGAATCTCCTCATCGTCGGGAACATCATAATAAGAACGGACATCAGGAGTAATGGTCAACTCCCAGGTATTGGCATCAATTTTTTTCAGCTTGGTCTCTTCAGTATTTTCTCCCCAGTCGGTCACAACGTATTTCCAGTCGGAATCGCCGGAGCTTTCACTGGTTATCACGCCCGTATGAGCATAAACCTCCCCGTCATGATCTTCCAGATCGCCGCTCCCTTCACTGGCATGAAAAGTAACCACGACCTCATCGGTCTCCGTGGGCAGGGATGGTTCAGTAGTAACAACCTGGGCCGAAGCCCAGGCTGATACCAACACTATACTAATGAAAAAAAAGAGTCGTTTCATTGTTTAACTTTTTATGTCAGATTGATCCGGCAGATCCTCACTCACGGGTTCCGGAAAACGCGTTGTCATCACTTCATAATGCTCACGGCCACGCCTCCGCCGGGAGCCATATCAACAGGCAAGACAGTCGACGCATCAACTTCCTTTTCTTCGATCTCAAAAGCTGCGGGATTGTCATCCCAATGGGCTTCCGAATCGTCTCTGTAAATGGTTGCCTGATATGTTTCACCTTCGGGGAGAAAATCAAGTTGAATCTCCATTTCACGGGGCTCTTCATTGGTTATGGCTCCGAGGAACCAGTTGCCGGTTCCGCGTTCCTCACGGGCTATGGTGACGTATTCGCCAATTTCACCGTTAAGAACCCTGGTTTGCTCCCAGTCAACGCCCACATCTCTGATAAACTGGAATGCAGGATGCTCTTCATAATTTTCAGGAAGATCAGCGGCCATTTGCAGAGGACTGTAAATAACAACGTAAAGGGCCAATTGTTTGGCAAGCGTGGTACTTACCTGGTTGTCTTCTTTATATGGATCAAGTTTCAGATTAAAGATACCGGGGGTAAAGTCAATGGGTCCGGACAACATACGAGTGAAAGTCACCTTTGGCAAATGATCGGGCGGGTTACCGCCATCACTGGCCCAGGCGTTGTATTCCTGTCCCCGCAATCCTTCCCGTGAAACTTCATTGGGCCAGGTGCGCCTTTTACCCGTTGCCTTAACAGGCTCGTGGGCATTGACCATCACTTCGTGTTGAGCAGCCTTCTCTATTACTTTCTGGTAATGATTCACCATCCATTGGCCATGGTGGTATTCGCCTTCCGGAATAATTTCCCCCACATATCCGGTTTTAACAGAATGCAATCCAAGGCTTTCCATTAAAGAATAGGCAGTATCAAGCTGCTGTTCATAAGTACGCGGGGCTGCCGAAGTCTCATGATGCATCATGATCTCCACACCCTTATCCTTACCATATTCCACAACTTCTTCCAGATCATAATCGTCATAAGGCGTAACGAAATCAAAGACTCCTTCACGGTCTTCAATCCCTGTCCAGTTTTCCCATCCGGTGTTCCAGCCTTCAACCAAAAGGGCGTCAATGCCATTTTGGGAAGCAAAATCGATGTATCGTTTGGTGTTTTCGGTGGTCGCACCATGCCCTGTTCCGGTGGCATCCGCATCAGAACCCACATTTCCGGCATCCTGCGATCCGCTAATGTCCCAGGTGGATTTCCCCAGGTGCATTTCCCACCAGATGCCCATGTACTTGGCGGGTTCGATCCAGGATACATCATCAATCTTGTTGGGCTCATTCAGATTCATGTAAATATCTGAGCCTTCGATCAATCCTGCAGCTGTTTCGGAAACCTGAACCGTTCGCCAGGGTGTATTAAACGGCATTTCCCGCTTCACTTTATGGCCGAGTCTTTCGGAGCCGACAAGCTCACTGGTGAAACCGACATCATCCTTATCAACGCGCAGCGTCATCCCTGCATAATTGGTCAGATCGGCTTCATGAATAGAAAGATGAATGCCATCATCCGTTTTCATAGTCACCGGTGTATTGACGGCATTAAAAGGAATGTATGTTTGCCCCAGGTTGGGGTTATCTCGTTTTGACTTGGCATCAATTTCGGTAATAGGTGTCTTATTGTAGAGATGTTCGTAAATATCCCAATCACCGGGGATCCACCAGGTGGTGTGATCATCTGTCATGTTAAAACGGGTACGCTCGTCGAGAATGATGACATCTCCGGTCATATTTTCCTGTTCGGGGAATTCATAACGAAACGCGAGCCCGTCATCATAAACCCGGAACCGGATGTTTATCAATCGGTTGGGTTCATCCTTTTCCTGCAGGGCCACCATCATTTCATTGTAGTGGTTTTTGACTTCGCGTTTTTCGCCCCAAACCGTCTCCCAGGTTTCGTTAAAAGTATCGTGTTCTACCTTGACGATCTCCATGTTTTTACCCAGATAGGGCATATCTTTAAAATCGAAACCCATGTTGGATTTGTCAACCACAACAGATTTGTTGTATTTTGCTTGCCATGTCGGTTGATCGTCCCCGGTGAGCTGAAAAGCAACCTGCAAATCCTGATCAGGTGAAGACACTTTAGTTGAAATATCCTCAGAGCAGGAGTTCACAACAACCGACAAACCCAAAGCAAGAAATAAAAATTTCAGCGTTATTTTCATAATATATCATTTTCCCCTTCAAATTAACCAGCTAACTCACAATTTCTTAACCAGAAAACAACAAGAAGGAATGTGTTTTTACTCACAAAAAATCCAAAAAAAGAAAAAGGGCACAGAGATAACCCTGTGCCCCCTCTTCAAAAAAACATTTTATTGTTGCTCAATAACACCTGTGCCATTGACAAAATCAAGCTCGATTACATAATCACCTGCTTCTACTTCAACACGGTCCTGATCGTCTCCAGTTCCACGGTAAACAATTTCTTCATCGAAAATCATGAATTCGGATTGCCACCATTCCTCAAAGTACTCATGCCAGGCATACATTCTCAGGTCTGCATTCTCCAGGCCACCTTCAAACCTCAGCACCTGATTGTTCTTGTCCTGGGTAAACAATCCGGATTCATCAGCAGTGTCCCATCCTCCAATGGTGTTACCGATCAAGTAAACTTCCGGCTCAGCCACAGAGAATTTTTCTGCTTCAAGATCTACCACCACCATGTAGTAACCACTTTCCTCAGGTGCAGGAGTATTGTTGCCTCCAAAGGAATACTCGCCACCACCAAGGTCTTCTTCCATTCCAAAATCATTTCCCCACTCCTCTTCAGGAGCAAATTTAAAACCGGCGAGGTCTTCACCCGCTTCCATCCAGACAATTTGCCAGAAAAGGTTCTTGTGACTATGAACGGGCACCATTTCAATGCCATCAGTATCCCAGGACCAGCCACCTATGACATCACCAATCATATATAATTCTTCAAAGAAACCTACGTTTTCTTCAATATCAATGGTCATTTCATCCACATTGATGGTAATATCGTATTTTCCCTCTTTATCAATCCGGAACTTTGATGAAGATTCAACCACGGAACCACTAATTTTAACATATTCCCTTCCATCTTCATTTTCCAAAGTCTCTGATGCAACATCATCACCAGGACCATGAGTTGTGAATTCTCCACCTTTTACTGACGTAATATTAATTTCAGCACCCTCTTCAAAACTGGTAGTCAATTCCCAAACTCCGTCAGATGATTCTGAAAAGGCCCCATGCATAGTCAATTCGGGCCATTCGGAGCCTTCACCATGCAAATAATACCCATCTTCTAGCAACAATTCATCAGGTCCTCCGGGAATGTCGTATTCGTTTTCTTCACAGGAAGACATGGTCAACGCAACTCCTGCAAGCAGGAGTGCGTATTTCATGATATTTTTAAAAATTCTTGTTTTCATAACAAATATGTTTTAATTTCTTGATGATAAACTATTTGGCCGGTTCCAGCAGATTTGGATTGGAATCTGAAGCCCACTTGGGTACGGGGAATGTCCTCACACCGGTTTTGTCGGATTTTTCCCACCATTCATCCTGGAACTCTCCAAAACGGATCAAATCCTGACGGCGATGGCCTTCTACCCACAATTCTCTTCCCCGCTCTTCAAGAAGATCATCAAGAGTAGCATTGTCAAATGGTTCAACACTTGCTCTTTCCCGAATAGGATTGATCCACTCATCACCAGCACCGGCACCATTCATCCTTATTTCCACTTCAGCCTTCATCAAATAGACATCGGTTAAGCGGAAAATCGGAAAATCATTGCTCAAATTCATCTTGGTGCCCCTGGCAATCTCATATTTGCCGACTCTGGCACCAGAATATTTCACAGCATTGTAACCATGCTCATCTTCGGTCATCCGCAAAGCAGGGATTTCCGGGTCTATAACAACCTGCTTGTCCTCGTTGGGGTTTTCCTCATCAATGAGGGGCTCACCAGTAGAGGTTTCCTGCGGACCATAAATCAGGAAGCCATCTTTTCTCAAGTCATCATTTTCATACAGGTTGAACTGCTTCGGTGTGGCAGCAAAACCATTCCAGGGACTTGTAGCCATATCAAAAGTTTCGTCATGCAGATAATGCAATGATCTCATGTGAAGACGAAATCCCTGGTAATCATCTTCATCAAAAGGAATCGAAAAGATAATTTCTGAAGAATTTTCATTTTCCTTCATAAAGGGAGCAAGCAAATTATCCTCAAGTTCATAAGGACCGTCCAGCACCTCATCCAAAGCATCGGAAGCTTCCTGCCAGTGCGGCTCGCCGGTATAAACCTCTGCATTCAAATAAAGCTTAGCAAGAAGAGTATAGGCCATATATTTATTGGCAAGATATTTTTTATCAGATGCTTCCAGCCTTTCGATGTTATTCTCGATATTGGTGACCAGGCTGTCAAAAACAGCTGCACGATTCAGTTTATATGGATTTTCAGGTGCATCCTCTACAGAAGTCATATAAGGGACATCTCCGTAATTGTCCATCAAAAGGTAATAATAGAACGTGCGCATGGTTTCCACCTCAGCCATGGTCTTTTTCACATCATCAGTTTGCTGGAAATTTTTCATGCGGTCAAGGACCTGATTACTTCGGGTAACACCATCATATAAGTGCTCCCACATGCCGTTAACGCCATCAACATCATTACTCCAGGTATGTTGATGAAGGACACGCCATTTCCCTCCATCATCCCAGTCGCCACCACGTGTGGGGGCAACAAGACCATCGGAGGTCAGCTCCTGCACGAGGAACCAGTATCCCGCATCGTCGATCAGATCTCTCATTTTGATATAAGCATCCACTGACAAACTGGCTAACTGGGCCTCATTTTCCGGGTATTTGTCAGCAGGAACATTTTCATAGATCTCTTCATTAAGATCTGTACACCCTACCCCAAAAAGCAGAGTTAAGATGAACGGAAATATTAATATCTTTTTCATAATTCTTCAATTTTAGAAATTAGCAGAAACGCCAAAGGATATAGAACGCGTTTTCGGATACGTATTATACTGGTCGATACCAAAGGCAAGGCCATCAACATTGGTCTCAGGATCAAGTCCCGTATATCCTGTCAGGGTAAACAAATTATTGCCAGATAGAGAAAATTGTAGTCCTTTCAACCAGTCAATACGATCGGTATTAAGATTATATCCAAGTGACAAATAGTCCAGGCGAATAAATGATGCATCCTCAACATATAAATCACTTACTGCAGGTCCGGAAGAACGCCCTGCCTGATACCACTCTTTGGCTTCGGGAACAACATTTCGGTTTGGCAGATCGCCAGGATAGTCGAACAACATCTGAGTGGCATTAAATACATCATTGCCAATAAGCGAACGGAATGAGAAATCAAGGGTCCAATTATCATAAATGGTGAAATTATTTGACCATCCAAGCTCAACAGAAGGAAGAGCGCTTCCTGCAATTTTCCGCTGGGCATCACTAATTTCATCAGTCACGCCCCCGGAAGCCGTCCGGTAAAGCATGGATCCATCTTCGGCCAGACCTACATATTCAGGCACATAAAAACTACCAATGGCTTCTCCTTCCATTATACCTGTTACCCAGTTGGATTGTCCGATTAATCCCCGACCAGATATCCAACCCTCTTTTCTCACACCATCACCGGGTGCATATTCACCAAGATCAAGGAGTTCCTGCTGGTTATGAGAGGCCGTCAAACTTGTCTTCCACTGAAGTTCAGGCATATCAACGGCAAAATACTGCATATTCAACTCAATACCTTTATTCTCTACCTCACCCGTATTGGCCCAGATAGTAGGTGCAGGATTGGGAGGCATGGGGACAGAATAGTCGCCCAAAAGATCAGTGGTATTCTTCTTATAAGCTTCCACAGAACCGCTCAATCGGCTGTTAAACATGGCGAAATCAAGTCCCAGGTTAATTTCACTCGTCTGTTCCCACTGCAATTCTGGATTAGCAACCTTAGCGGCCGTGTAAACAAT
>JBNJDH010000173.1:0-6760 GCA_051744695.1 Bacteroidota bacterium
GATAAATCCATTGATGGTGGTAAAGCTGAATACCATTGGATCACCTTCGTCATTTTTCACAACAGCATTATTGGCATTGATCCATGGATCTGCTTCACTGCCGGAAAATTCATTCGTATAAATTAATTTTTCCTCTATATTCTTATCTGTCAGAGACCGAAGAGCCTGTTCGACATCTTCACCTTCTGTAATATTCACGATCTGAGAGAAGGCACCATTTGCTTCCCACTCCCGATTGATGGTATAGGACAAGTAACGTCCACCATTGTATTCAAAAATATGGGGATCGTAAGCACGGAACTGAATGACAGATTCCGGGATTTCATACAATACTTCGCCACTGCTATTCAGCAAAGTAATACCCATTTCAGCCCCGGAGGCAAGGTAAATGTCATCTTCACCGGGAACTTCATTAATGCGGCCATATTGACCTACATTATCAGATTCTTCCAGAGCAAGGTCCCAAACAACAGGTTCTCCGAACTCTCCGTCATTAGCCTCAAAGACAAAAAACTCATTGTTATTTGCTTTTCCGCCCCAGCCAGGGAAATTAGATGCAATAATTTTCCCGTCGGCAGAAGGATCTCCTACAATGGAAAGTGCATCTCCGAGTCGTTGCTCATCGGATGTAGTTGCATAAGAGAGCACAACTTCAGGATCGGCATCTACATCGGCCCATTTATAGACTTTAAATTCGGCTCCCTCTTCAGCCATTACCAAATTAGTAGCATAAATGGCATCCCCGGCGCATTTTACATCAGAAATTTCCCATGAACCTCCTTCAACACCTTCCATGCTCAGATTCTGGGCCTCATCCACAGATGCTTCAATATCCCAGTAATGCACAAAAGTGCCATTAAGTCTGGAGGGTACAAATACATATTTGCCGTTAAAATCAGCCCCACGCGAGTTCTCATCTTCAATTTCGGATGGGACCGCCTGGGAAGCAGCAGATTTATCAATTAAAACTTCAGCTGTTGAGACATCAAATCCGGCCGAAGTGATTTCGGACACCAGAGAATAGCTGCGTGTTTCGCCTGCATAAGCCACATCAATTCCAGGTTCGGCAGAGAGATCGAGGGTATCCGTTTCGGATGTGGTTTCATAAGTAGCTCCTTCAGGACCTGCTTCTATAGAAACAATGGTTACCAATTCGGATTGAAGCTCATTAAAAGTTACCAGAACTTCATCATTTTTGTGGTCAATGTCAACATCATACTCCTCACCGGTGTTTGCACTAGCTACTTCAAGCGACTTAAGAACTGCACTTTCGGGTTCGGCACGTGTCACAGAGACCTCATAAGTCGTCTGAAGATCTTCATTTTCAACAACAAAACTCCTTGTTTCCGAGAAATCAAGGGTTTCACCTGAGGCGGGCGTAACCTGGGCCCCAGTTGAGACTTCTATCTCGGCGGTGAGAGCCGTAAGATCGGTTTCATAAGGAACCGCAACAGTAATATCGGTTCCTTCAATGCTCCCTTCAACAGTTGTTGATTGATCGGCACCAGCATCAACAATTGCAAATTCGGTGATCTCTGCCTTCAATTCAGGCTCATCATCATCGTCGTCACAGGAGTAAAACAAAGTAGCTCCTGCCATAAAAGCCACCATCATTGTAGCTTTCAAGACTTTTTCCAAAAGACTTCTTTTTTTCATAAATAATCAATTTTAAAAATTAAAGGGAATTATTTTCACAACTTAGAAATACAAAATCAGGGGGCATCCCACCACATGCGGGTATATTGGCTGTCACCGCCCATCTGCTGAACAGCAGCATCATAATTTTCAGAGTTATACCTTCTCTCATTTACAGGATAGGGAATCCTACGAGGCATCTCATCATTACCCGGCCAGGTAAAAACAGGTTCCTTCATTTCAGGATGCCCCGTTCTCCGCACAAGGCTCCAGGCTTCATGACCATTGGGGTAGAGGGCAATCCACCTTTGCAGATAAATCTGTTCCAGGCCATTTTCCTGTTGATATTCAACCTTTGAGTAATAGTCCTCAACAGCCTGGTTGTCTTCAATTCCGAATTGTTGCATGGATGCCTCAATACCCTGCCGGTAAAAAGTTTCCGGATCTCCATTGATGTAGCCTTTTTCTGCAGCTTCGGCTTTAAGAAATGAAGCCTCGGCATAAGTCAGCAGAAAATGCGGGGTATCATCCTTTTGGAAAAAGGGACCTATATTGCAAAACTCAGGACGATAGTAGTCGTTATACTTAAGGCTCAGAGAATCCTGAGGCTGGCCATTGCGAAGTCCGGTGAATTCACCATCAACATTGGGTTCTGCATAGATTTCGAGGCGTGGGTCATCATTGCCCTTCAGATGTTCCATCATGGTTTCACTGATGCGCACTTCATGCCAGCTGTGGACATAGGTCAACGGGTTTTTTACGTGATACGTGGGCCCATCAGCATCCGGAATGATCAAAGCCATGTCATCGTTCGATTGCATTGTCTCACTCACGTCAAGATTCTCAAAAAACTCATCAGTCAACTGTCCGCCATCAGCATTAGAAGCCCGCAAGGCAATCCGCATGCCCAGGGTATTGGCAAACCTGATCCACTTGTCCGTTTCACCCTCAAAAAGAACATCAGCATCTCCATAGGATGGAAATCCTTTGTCCCGGTTTTCCTTAATCAGGGAAACAGATGTATTGAGCTCTTTAAGCAGGTCCTGATAGATAAGTTCCTGACGATCGAAAGAAGGTTTGGCAACTTCAAAAGCTTCATTATAAGGAATATCCCCATACATATCAGTAACCAATTGGAACATATAAACCTGCCAGATGCGGGCGCAAGCTTCTTTTATGGGATTTTCAAGCTCCTTTGCCAGTTCTGTGGCTTCATCAGTAACATTAAGGGGAGCAAAATGCTCGCGGGCATAATACCAATCCCATACGGTATTTCCCGGGGAAGGCTCATAATTGTCGGAAGTAAAATCCGGATTAATATTGGCCCAATGCTGTGCATACACCGATCCGGCAGTCTGATGCACCAACTGCCAAACCCCGACTGACAAGCCGGAACCCGTAACCAGTGCCCTGGTAAAAAGATAATCCGGCAAAATCTGGTCAGAAGTTGTCTTGGGGCGATCCATCTCCTGGAAATCATCCGTGCAGGCATTTAAGCCCAAGACAAACCCTAATATCAAAACAAATACACGATTCTTCATTTTTCTCTATCTTTTAATGCGTTGATCTTTTTAAAAATCTATTTTCAGATTAACGGCTATATTTCTGGTTTCAGGAAAGGCATACATTTCAAAACCGGTCGCATTTCCTGTCCCGAAAGAAGATTCAGGGGAAATATTGTCTGTATGCTTCATCAAATAAGTGAGATTATTTGCTATAACACTCATGGTCAGCCTTTTAAAAGGGGTTTTATCCAAAAACTCAGGATTAAAGTTATATCCAAACGAAAGCTTTCGAAGGCGGATAAAAGACGCATCATAAACAAAAGCCTCGTGGATTCGTGAAAGCCGGTCCCAATATTTTTGTGGATCAACAGGATAACTTCCCGGTTCTCCATCCTTCACGCCCTGCACCATATAACCGTCATTGGGTGCAACGCCAGTCACCTCTGAAACTTCTTTAGCCTTTTCCCACTCATCACGACCTTCGGTGGTGGCGGAAAGCGTACCATACAATGATCCTTTTTGATTGGTCACAGAAAAAATATCCTGTCCCATTTTTGAGTCAAATTCCATATTCAGGAAAAACCCTTTATATCGAAGACTTGTATTGGCCCCAAAAAGCCAATCGGGATATGACTCTCCAATATTCTGTTCGTAATCAATGGCCCCATCTTCAGTCGTCTTAATTTTGGGAAGATTTTGATCATCAATGACGATGTTTCCGTTTCCATCGCGTTCGTAGGTGCTTCCAAGCATTGTACCCACCGGATCACCTTTCCGGGCGGCAACGATCACACCGGCAACACCTCCAAGGTTGAGAACATCCACATCCTCATTCAATTCTTCAACTTCACTCCACTGACGGGTTACATTCATCCCCAGGTTCCAAACAAAATCATCACTCTTGATGACATCTCCGGACAAGTTCATTTCCACTCCGGAATTATTTATATACCCTGCATTGACCACGCCCGAATTGTATCCGGATGAGGGAGCCATAGGTGCACGAAATATCTGATCTTCGGTTCCGGACTGATACAATGCCGCATCTAAATTCAGCCGGTTATTAAACATCGAAGCTTCCAGTCCCACTTCTTTCGATATGGTGAGCTCACTTTTCAACGAAGGTTCAGGCCTGGTACCCGGAATCGAGCCATAAGGCAGGCCGTGAAATTGATTGGCATTGGTGCCGTATTCCAGATAACGATATGATGCATAATTTCCGCCACTTCCCACGCTGGCCCATGAAGCGCGGGTTTTGAGATACCCGATCCATTCAGGCAACGTAAACGTTTCACTCACTATCCAGCTAAAACTAGCAGAAGGATACAAATACGACCAATTCTCTGGCGACAACACTGACGTCCAGTCATTTCTCAAAGTCACATCCAGAAAGACCGTACTCAAATAATCAAAAGAAAACAATCCGTAAAGAGACTGGATCTCCCTCTCTGAAATTCCCTCGGAGGTAACCGGATTTAAAAAGTTCTGGATCACATAGGGGCCAACTTCATTAATTAGTCCCGACTCTGACGAAGAGGAGATGGATTCGTTTTTGCGATGCATAAGACTACCACCCAGTGTTCCGTTAACTCTAAAGCCACCAAAGCTTTTCTCAGTATTAATCCTCAGATCGTAATTTTCTTCACGGATTTGGCTTTCGTTATGCGATAAAGTAGCTTTACCATCGGCCTTATAGTAAGTATTATGAGCCGTTTGTCTTTTTCGCTTTTGCGAATAATAGTCTACCCCTGCCTTGGCCTTCACATCCAGTTTAAAGTCAAGATCCAACAGAGTCTCCAGGTCAAATGTGGCTTCGGCAAAACCCATAATCCGGTTTCGCTGATCTCCATTGCCATTTTCATTAATAGCCCAATAAGGATTCTGAAGGAGGGGTGAGCTGGCAAACTCGGGCGGCTCATTTCGCCACGCTACAGTCCCATCTTCATTTTTTTTGTAAGAACTGTTCCAGACCACCGGGTAACCATCAACCGTTTTATAAGGCTTCAACTGATCCAGAGAAACCGAGCGCGGCATAAGGGTCATTAGGTAAACAGGATTATCCGGAGAACCTGAAAGATTAGGCCGGTTTTCCGCCTCTGTAACGACATAATTTAATTTGGTATCCAGTCTCAAGTAATCAGCTGGGCTGGAATCAAATCGCAATGTAAAAGAGTTTTTATCATAAGTACTTCCTGGTTGAATGTTGTCATCGTTCATCCGGGAAGCAGAAAAATACACGCCGTTATTTTCTCCTCTATGATCCAGGGTTATAGAATTGCTCAAAGTTGTCCCCGTCTGAAAAAAAGTATCATAAGGATGTTCACTTTGGGGTTCTAATGCCTGTTTTTGATTCAAAAAGTTAGCAACTTCCTGTCCTTGCATTTTTTCGCCCCAGCTTCTGTGGCTCAAAGCTTCAAATTTTCCTGATGCCCCCTGAGAATACTGATTTTGAAAATCCGGTTTGATAAGTGGCGAAGCCATTTCATAGGAAGAAGAAATTGAAACACCTAAGCCCTCATTTTCCATACCGCTTTTCGTGGTGATCATGATCACACCATTTTGTCCCCGCGAACCATATAATGCAGCAGCAGCCCCACCTTTCAAAACAGAAATGGATTCAATATTTGAAGGATCTATGTTATTAGCTGCATTTCCATAATCAAATCCCCCATATTCATCTCCGGAAGCCCCACCGGAATTGTCCATAGGAACACCATCTACCACGTAAAGCGGGTCATTAGAGCCTGTAAGGGAGTTTACCCCACGGACCAATATTTTTGTAGATCCGGCAGGGCCATTACCTGATGTAGAAACATTGAGTCCGGAGATTTTCCCACTTAGTCCGGAGAGTGGAGTGGTTCCCGAAGACCCTTCCATATCTTCTCCACCAACTTCCTGTACGGCATATCCCAAAGCCTTTTTGTCCCTTTCAATGCCAAGGGCGGTTACAACCACCTCATCAATATCCTTTGTTTCAGGACTCAACGTTACCTCATAATAATTTTCCCCGCTAATGGGAACCGTTTTGGACTCAAACCCCACAAAACTAAAAACTAAAGCTTCAGCATCGGAAGGAATTTCCAACTCAAAATTACCGTCAACATCACTGACTGTCCCTGCAGAGGTTCCTTCTACCACAACACTTGCCCCGGGAAGAGGCTCGCCCTGCTCATCAGTGATTTCTCCTCTGACCCGGTCGTCTTGCGCCCAAAGGGCAAAGCCGGCAAACCAGAATGCAACAATTGTTAATAACACTGACTTCATCACGGTCCGTTTTTTATTATTTTTCATTACAACTAACCATTTTTCTATAACACCAAAATGTTTTTTATATTTTTTTCCTGCAACAAATATATTTATTAAATTTTTTATTAACAAATTATTTCAAATTTTTTTCAACAAAGGTGTACCTAACGGCTTTCTGCCTGTCATTTATGGCAATAAAAGGTTTGTTCAGAAAAAAGGAAAAACCGGTTATCTCAACTTTGGCGAACAACAAAGAAAAAAAAGTGTACATACAAGACACCCATCAACACAAAAAAAATGCTTTGTCTCTGAACAGGGGATCAGAAACAAAGCATTAATCAGAAAAGAGTTTGAAAATTTTCTTCAGCGGAGAG
>JBNJDH010000174.1:0-6716 GCA_051744695.1 Bacteroidota bacterium
GCTGAATGACGAACCCCTGGCTGGCGCCAACATTTCCGTCAATCCGGGAAATATGGGAACTATCACATCGCAGGAAGGTTTTTTTGAAATCACCAATGTTCAACCGGGACGGCAATATACCATAAAATGTACCTTCATCGGTTACAAAACCCTGGAAAAACGGATAAACGTCAAAAGGGACACGGCTGTTGTCAATTTCAACCTGATGCCCGAAGATCACCGCATAGATGAGATCGTGATACAAGGCGGGGTGACAGGCCCGGTAAGACGCGCCGGTGACGCTCTCTTTACCGGTTCAGCCATTACATCCGAAGGCATCTCCCTCATGGGAACAGGGGGCAAAAACAGCGTTTACAATGCCTTGGACGTCATGCCGGGGATTACAGTGGAAAGCCACGATCCATACGGTCTCGCCGACAAATCCACCCGCATCCGTGGCATCCGGAGCACTTTCAGCGGAATGACCGTGGAGGGATTTCCCAATTATGGCATAATGCCTATTGGGGCACGTGATGACATCTATGACATGGAAAACATGAACAACGTCTCCTTGTATAAAGGTGCCGCTCCGGCCGACCTGGGAACAGCAACCGGCAGCAAGGGCGGTGTAATCGAACTGAAATATCGCAGACCAGCAGAGTCGGTTTCCGCTGACATCAGGCAATCAGCAGGCTCTTCAGGATATACCAGAACTTTTGCAAGAGTAGATGCAGGGAGACTCTCCTCCGGAACCCGTGCCTTTGTCTCCTATTCGCACACCAGGGCCGGCAAATGGAAAGGACCGGGGGAACTGGGCCCCCGTCACAATGCAGCTGTGGGCGTAACCCAGTCGATCAACGGAGACACAGAAATTGAGTTGTTTGCCAATTACAACACCATTGACCGGCATCATTTCAGGGAACTCAACTTCAATGAAGCTTCAAACATTTCAGAAAATGCTGAAAAAGACTATGCGGCTTCACTTACGGGAAACCCTGCAGAAGACCTGAACTATTACGGGTACAACAAAGGGGAGTATACCAACAGGGACATCATGACCTCTGTAAAACACTCGTTTGGCCCGGGTTTACAAATAAGAGGAAAAGCATATTACTCCTCTGAAGATGCCGATTTTTCCGAAACAGCAAAAAGAGGACCCAATAATATGGTGCTCGACCGGACCCGTGACATCAGCAGGACAGGTATCATTCCGGAAATTCGCGGAAAACAGATGGGCATTGATTATACATTGGGATATTGGTATGAATCATCTGACAACAACGCATACGTTTACAATTCCCGAATCGAAACGGATGGATTAAACCCTCAGGGTTACAGCTTCTATACTGTAAACGATGAAAACAGTAGTGTACATAACCCCTATCTGAAACTGGCCTATCATCAGAATGGCCTCAAACTTCAGGGAGGCCTGAAATATTTCTACTACAAAGAACCCGAAGCCGACCGGTTTACATCGGTTACACCTGACCAATTGTCGAACCGTCCGGACCCGTCTTTGCACACCGATGCCATGGAACACCAGGCCTTTCTCCCTTCATTGGGCATCGGATACCAGTTTAACCCCCATTTTCAAACTTATCTGAATTACGGAAAGAATTACATGCGCCCATATATGTACGCGCCCATCATTGGTTTATACGTCAACAATCAGGAAAGATTTGAAGCAAACGGCAAAACCCTCCAGGATATTTTTGACGACTGGACAATGGAAACATCCGACAACATTGACCTGGGCTTACGTTACAACTCGGAAATAGCCGTCATCGCCCCTTCCCTTTTTTATGCCAGTCACCACGATGTTTTGGCTTCAGTTTACGATCCGGAGGTGGGAATCGACTATTACCAGAATGCCGGCGAGCTCACTGCTTACGGGGCAGATCTGGAAATTTACCTCAATCCCCTGGAAACCCTGACACTTTTGTTCAACCCGGCGTGGAACAACATGACTTATGACAAAGATATGGAACGGGGAGACCAAACCATTGCCATAGAAGGAAACCAGGCCCCTGCAACCCCGGAATTCAGCTTTAAAACCGGTGCAATCTTTTCCATGGGGGGATGGGAAACTTCCATTCTGGCCAAACACAATGGGAAACGTTATGGGGATGCCACCAATAAGGAAGAAATTGATGGTTATACCGCAACAGATATGACCATTTCTTACAACAAAGATCCGTTCAATATCCTGAAAAGCTTCAAAGCCTCGCTCGAGATCAAAAACCTGTTTGACACAAAATATGTAGGTGCCATCAATGCCCTGGATGATGCACGGCAGGGAAATGCATCATACTATGCAGGTGCCCCGAGGTCAATCATCGGCACAGTTGAAATTACGTTTTAAGCTCATAATTAAAACCAATAATCAAAAAAAATAAACAAAACATTAAATAAATGTGTTAACTTAAAGCATCCAAAAAACCTAAAAATCATGCTTGAAAAGAAACACATCCGGATAACCGGCCTCTTCGCCGGTTTTTCTCTGCTGATATGGGTGTTGCTTGCATCCACCACCTCGGCAGGTTGTGCGTCACAATCCGGTGACGACAATAACAACAACAAACCCCGCGAGGCTTCGGCCCTTTACGAAAATTATTGTGCCAGTTGCCACGGCATGCACATGGAACGCTTTGCCGGTGACGACAGGGAGGCCATGTTCAACACCGACCGCTCCAAAATGGCCGACATCATCCACAATGGAGACAAGGAATCCGGGATGCCGGCTTTTGGCGATGTTTTCTCTAAAGAGGAAAGTGAAGCGGTGGCCGAATACATTAAAACCGACATTAAAGAACAGGCCGAATCGCATGAGTACCGGCCGGGATTTCCGGAAGTCGTGGAAACAGAAGAAGTATCTTTCCGGATGGACACAGTAGCCAGCGGATTAAGCATCCCCTGGGGAATGGATTGGCTACCCAATGGAGATCTTTTGGTCACAGAACGCAGTGGCGAATTGTTCCTTTTCAGCGATGGAGAGTTTGTAAGTATGATCGATGGACTGCCGGAGGTTTATGCCAACGGCCAGGGAGGTTTGCTTGACATCAAGCTCCATCCCGATTATGAAGAAAACGGCTGGATTTATCTTGCCTACTCGGAACCTTCCGGAAACAGTGGAAACACAGCCATTATGCGGGCAAGGCTGGATGACAACAAATTGGTGGATTCCGAACGTCTCTTCAAAGCAGAGCCGGATATCAATAGCGGAGTGCACTTTGGATGCCGCATGGCGTTCGACGAAAACAATTACCTGTTCTTCTCGGTAGGTGAAAGAGGAACCCCTGAAAACGCACAGGACCTCACCAATGATTGTGGAAAAATACACCGCATCCATGATGACGGGCAGGTTCCCGACGACAATCCATTTGTTGACAAATCAGATGCCATGCCAACCATTTGGTCATATGGGCACAGAAACCCCCAGGGACTGGCTTTTCATCCCGAAACCGGCGTCCTCTGGTCCACCGAACACGGCCCCAAAGGAGGTGATGAACTCAACATCATCGAAAAAGGCGCCAATTACGGGTGGCCGGAAATCACTTACGGAATCAATTACGACGGAACCATCATTACCGAAGATACCGTTAAAGCAGGCATGGAGCAACCGGTTATTCAGTGGACACCTTCCATCGCAGCTTGCGGAATGGCCTTCGCCGACGGGCAAAGATACCCGGAATGGGACAATGATATATTCTCCGGCTCTCTGAGTTTCCGCTATGTGGTCCGGACAAAAGTCGATGGCAACGAAGTCAACGAAGAAGATGAGATTTTGCTCCGTGATGCAGGCCGGGTTCGCTCTATCGAAACCGGACCGGAAGGACACCTCCACGTCGGAGTAGAAAATCCGGGATACGTGGTGAAGCTAATCCCGGTCGGAGATTAAACCATTCCAGGTTTGGCGGAATCCCTTCCGCCAATTCCTACTTCATAAGCCGCGCCTTCAAAAAATGCCTTTAATATCCGTCAAGCCCGCTTCGGCGGGCTTTTTTAAAGCAAACAAAGGATTATTTCCAAATTTTCCAGAGACGATTATTCCAACAATAACCAGTCTTTTATTATGGCTTCAAAAACAAACTTTAGACAAAAACCGATATTTAAAACGCTTTTTCTTCTTACCGCGCTGCCCCTGCTTTTCACGGTCAGCAGCCATGGGCAGATTCAGGGACGGTGCCTTGATGCCCAAACCGGCCAACCCGTCCAGGATGCTGAAATCCAAAACCAGGATAGAACAATGGCCAAAACCAATCGTTCGGGACAGTTTTCTTTTGAAAGCAACAGCAGCATCACAGTTACAATCATTCATCCCGGGTATGATTCCATGTCCGGGGAGGTAGAACCAGGCGACGACAACCTGTTCCTTCTGAATCCATCTGACCGGGAGCTTGATGAAGTGACTGTTTCGGCCCCGCTGCTGAACTATCAAAGCAAAAAAGTTCCCGCAGGATTTTCTGTGATTCCGCCCGACACGTTACATCCATCTCTGGAGGCCATCGACATCATCGAACAATCGCCGGGCGTAATCATGCAAAAGGGAGCCCGAAATACCGGAAGGATCACGATTCGAGGCATCGGCAGCCGTTCACCATACGCGACGACCCGTGTAAGAGCTTACATTGATGACATTCCTCTAACCTCCGGCGACGGACACACCACCATCGAAGACCTGGAAATGTACAATATAGCCAGAACCGAAGTTGTCAGAGGCCCATCATCAGCTCTTTATGGCAGCGGTATGGGAGGCACCATTGTCTTTCATCCCGACCACACGCAATCTTCTCCCCTGTCGGTCGACGGTCTTATCCAGTACGGGCCCTTTGACCAAAAGAAAGGACTGATCAGTGCCGGAACCAAAAAGGAAAGATCCATTTTAAAAACAACAGCCTCTCACGTCAAGACTTCGGGATTCAGGGAAAACAATGATTATGAGCGAACCAACGGTCAGGTGATGTTCCGGCAACACTTCTCAAATCACTCGCTGTTTTTCCTGGCCAATTACATCCATCTGGATGCTCAAATCCCCAGCTCCCTGGATGAAGAAACCTACCAACAATCGCCCGGCAATGCCGCAGAAAACTGGCTCGGCGTGGAAGGGTTCGAAGAATACGACAAATGGCTGTCCGGGGTCACACTTAAGTCGCAATTGACAGAAAATTTCGACAACAAATTGTCGGTATTCCTCAATCATATCAATTCCTACGAATCCCGTCCCTTCAATATCCTTGATGACCAAATGCTGACCTATGGCCTTCGCAACGAAGCCACCATTTTTACAGGACCTATGGAAATAACCGCTGGCGCGGAAATTTTCAACGAGCAATACGACTGGCAACTGAAAGAGACCCAAGATGGCACAGAAGGAGCCAAATTTGCCGATAATCATGAAACCCGCCGCTACATCAATGTTTTCGGAAAAACAGATATACCCCTGTTTCCCGGCTGGGAACTCTCGGCAGGGGCCAATTTGCATTTTCTGAAATTTGAGCTCGAAGACAATTTTGAGGATGAGGAAAACCTCTCGGGGGAATACCAATACGATCCGGTGTTTTCTCCCCGGATCGGACTAACCGGCGAATTAAACGACAATATGACGTTGTTTGCCTCGGCCGGACATGGTTTTTCTGCTCCCAGTGTGGAAGAGACTTTGCTCCCCGAAGGGTCTATCAACCCCGACCTGAAACCCGAAGAGGGGTACAATTATGACCTCGGCATCAGGGGAGAGCTATTCAGGAACCGTGTCCACTTTGATGTAACCGGGTATTACATTTCTCTGGAAAACCTGTTGGTTACCAAGCGGGAATCTGAAGAAATATTCTACGGCATCAATGCCGGGGAGTCGGCTCACAAAGGGATTGAAACCATGCTTAAAACCAGAATGCTGCCCCCTTCATCTCCTTACGGCCTGGATTTAAACATTACGCATACCTTGATGAACAATGAATTCAAAACATTTGTAGACGAGGGAACTGACCACTCAGACAACGAGCTGCCAGGCGTTCCGGATCAACACCTCCGGGCTTCTCTCAAAGGTGGCATACCTCCTTATGCGAATCTCAAACTGGAATGGGTTCATTCGGGAAGCATGCAGCTCAATGATGAAAACACAAAACAATACCCGGGGCATCACATCTTCAACCTCAAAGCCACAAGCAACATAAAATCCGGCAATCACGTAAAATGGGAAGTACAAGGTGGCATTCAGAATTTGTTTGACCGGCACTATGCCGCCATGATTCTGCCAAATGCCCCATCCTTTGGACCAACCGATCCGCGTTATTATTACCCGGGAGCTCCCCGCAACGCGTACATCCGACTCATCGTCAAATTCAGAGAATGAGTTCGATCTCCCCCCTGAGATAGGTGATCGCCCTGCCTCCGATCAGGGTCCGGTTATTTGCCAGCTGACACCACAAATCCCCACCCCGTTGGGAAACCTGGCGGGCAAACAACTCTTTTTTCCCAAGCCGGCCACTCCAGTAAGGGACCAGCAAGGTGTGGGCCGAGCCCGTTACCGGATCTTCAGGGATTCCCAACTGGGGCGCAAAAAAACGTGAAACAAAATCGGCATCCTCTGTTCCGGGCGCCGTGATGATGACTCCTTCGGCATCCAAAGTTTCAATGGCTTCCAGGTTGGGAAGGACATTGCGAACATACTCCTCATCTTCAAAAACCATCAGGTAATCGGCCTTTCCCTTTAAAATTTCCGAGGGTTCACGATCGAAACA
>JBNJDH010000175.1:0-6713 GCA_051744695.1 Bacteroidota bacterium
CTGGTCATAGCGGGGATTTCTGCCTTGGACGACATCCCCCCCTAAATTAATGGCTTGAAAATTTACCAGATTTAGATAAATAAAACTCTCAAAAGAACAGCCATTATCAGAACCCGGGATGCATTTGTTGTGGTTGTATACGACATCAGAAATAATCCGGCAAATTGGGATGTGGATCAATATAAATAAAGTGATGGCCAAAGAAAAGAAGTGATTGGTCAAAGGGTGCAGACAAATGGCAACTTTAATGTTTCAGGATCGTAATAAAACCAGGGTCATCCAATGCGGGAAGGCCTTAACGATACTTGAGTAAGATGACGGGAATTGAAAATTATTCATTTTTTATATCAATTAATGTACAAACTGACACCGCTACCCCCTGCCTGCTCCGGAAAAATCATCGAAATTCCTGTCCAAATTGATATTCCGTAATATATGAATGAAAATCCGGAAAATATAAGGAACGAGTTTGAAAAGTATTTACAGGATATTTTTCTAAAAAATCTCACTTATATATTGGCCATTGGTTCTGTTATTATAGCCTATTACATGTATTCTGACTGGGTTGTTCGGGAAAATCTTCAGTCAGCTGCCACCCGGATTGTGCCTTTAACATTAATGCTTCTTGTTCTTGGCTTTCACCTGGTTAACAGGCAAAAACATAACAGGCTGAAATCGATTTTGTATCATGTAAATTATATGGCGCTTCAGTTTATGATGTTTGGAAAGTGTCTTATTCATTTACACGACGATGCTCTGGCGCCAAACGTCACTGGCGCCATAATGGTGATTTTCCTGATTTCACTTGACAATAAGCTAAATACGAGGAATACAGCCTTTATTTATTCTTTACCTGTCATTTTATTTACTATTGTTCTTTTTGTATTTGAAAATCCATCGGCTAAGGAGTTTTATATTATTGCCGACATATATCCCATTTTAATTCTGGGCTTTGCTATCAATCGGATACAATACAGACTCCGGTTTCAGCTTTTCAAATCGAATCGGTTACTGAAACTGGAACAGGAAAAAACCGATGCTTTATACAAGGAATCTTTAAAAATCAATGAAAAACTTGATGAAAAGGCCCGGGAGGCTATTCTCATAAAAGAAGAGATCCAAAAAAAGAATGAAGACCTTAATAAAAGTAATGAGACCAAAGACCGTTTTCTTGGGATTATTGCTCATGACCTGAAAAACCCTATGAGTACCATTTGGGGGATGTCCGATATTTTATTATCCGATAGACCCCTGGAGAAGGAAGAAAAACAATCCCTTTTGCTTTCTATAAATCATTCCATCAGACACACCTTTAAGCTTCTTGAGAATCTGTTACAATGGGCCAGAGCTCAGGATAAAACGATCGCTTTTGAGCCGTTCGAATATGATATCAAAACCATTATTGAGAAAGAATTGGAAATTCTTAGAAATCATGCCAATAAAAAATCCATAAAAATCATCAATACAATTCCCTCCGATGTGTCAATCTATGCTGACAAAAAGATGTTTCAAACCATTATCCGGAACCTGGTAACCAATGCGATTAAATTTACATTTCCCAATGATCAAATAGACATAAATGCTAAACATGTCGTTATAGATGAAAGGATTTATACCGAAATTGCCATACGCGACAATGGAACCGGAATGAGTGAAGAGCAGGTAAAACAACTGTTTGTCATCAAGAAAAATTCTTCAACCAAAGGAACAGATGAGGAGGATGGCACTGGTTTAGGGTTATTATTGTGTAAAGAATTTATTGATAGACATCAGGGGATGCTTAAGGTGGAAAGTGAACCAAATGAAGGCAGTACCTTCACATGCCTGTTTCCGTATCAGGACTTTAATACTAAATCAATAGTCTGTTAAAATTTTGTAATACCCTGTAATTCAATTGTTTAAAGCTCCGGCATTTCTCGGCTTAAATCACAGCATATCAGTGTTATACGAATTTTCTTTTATCTAACAAAAACCCTAAGTTATTTAAAATATGATGTTAAACTAATTTTGTTGGTTATGTCGCAAAAGAAAGCAACCTTTCTTTCCAGCTTTGAGCTTCGAGCTTTGAGCTTTCAGCTACTACTGACTTCTGACTCTGCAACTGAGCTGCTTTCATCTAATAATCTATTGACTACATAGTGCCCGTCTATAAATTAGGCAAAGTCTGTTTTTTGTCATGTGTCTGGTCAGAAAGTGCCAATTGAAAAAATGCCCTGCCTTCGCAGACCCCCTGTCGCTGTTTGCGAAATCTCGTTGTATGCTTGCTATTTTTCCGGATTAGGGGGATAGCTTACTCCGGATTATCCAGGTTGAAAGATCGGATGCGTAAACCAAAAAGTACTCCCTTGCTCCGGGGCACTTTCAACGCCTATTTCGCCGCCCAGGTTTTCGACGATGCTTTTTGAAATGGCCAGGCCCAGACCAGTGCCGCCTGACCGGTTCTTACGTCCCTGGTAAAAGCGCTCAAATACATGCATCACTTCATCCGGAGAAATGCCGTTGCCTGAATCCTTCACCCAGAATTTGACAAAACCGGTATCTACTTTATAGCCCAATTCTATAGATCCCGATGAAGTATGCTTTAGGGCATTGCTAAGCAGGTTTTTTAAAACCTGATCCATCCGGTGTTCGTCCGTTGTGAGCCGCAGTGATGAGTGTTCTTTATCTGGATTAAAAATAAATGCAATGCCCTGTTCCCGGCATTGCACCTCGTAGTGAAGTTTTAATTCGTCAATAATTTTGCGGATATCGGTATTTTGAAGTGAAAAACCAATTTGTCCGCTTTCGACTTTTGCAATATCGATAATATCATTCAACAAGTTCAGAAGGCGATGGGCACTTTGGGAAATCAATTCTGTGTATTCCCCTTTCCGGATTTCATCATCGTCGGTTTCCAATAATCCGCAAAAGCCTATAATGGCATTCATGGGCGTGCGGATTTCGTGACTCATGTTGGCCAGAAAGGCCGTTTTAAGACGGTCATTCTCTTCGGCCCTTTCCTTGGCTTTGACCAAATCCTCGTTCATCAAAGCAATTTGACGATTCTGATAAAGTAAATGTTGGTTCTGCTTTTCAAGCTGAAACTGGCTTTCTTCCAGTTTTCTTTGAACCTCCTGCCGTTTTCTCAATTCAATTTTCAAATCCAGCGTCTTCTTTCTGATCTGCTTCTTCAGGGTGTAGTTCCAGGCCAATGAAGCCAGGATGATAAGAAGTAAAGGAAGTGCTATCCACAGAAAATATGAAAGGGCATCCTGCCAGGTAAAGCCTTGCTCTTCGTAGACCCCAAACCATTTTTCATATATCTCATCGTAAGTTCCGTTGATTTTGATGATGTTCAAACCTTCGTTCAGAGCAGCCAAAAGCTCAGGGTTTCCTTCAGCTACGGCCATGCAATATTTTCTTTGCACAACGGTAATGCCGGATTCACGAACATTATTGATGCCACGTCTTTGCAAAAACCTTGTTCCCTGAAGCCGGGCAAGAATGGCACAATCACCCTCTCCTTCAGCCAATCGGGGCAACAATTCAGAAAAATCGGGAACGGTAATGATTTTATCCCCCATGCTATTCTCCCGGACATAATCATGTGCCAAATCACCCTCTTGTACCAAGATCACTTTATCCTCAATATCTTCGAGTGATTCTATTTCGCTATCATTTCTAATAAAAACGGTATAGGTCCCGATAAAATGAGGAATGGTGAAGTCAACCTTCTTTTCCCGTTCTGATGTACGATACATACCTGTTACCACATCTGCACTTCCTTCCTCAATGGCTTCCCGGACAAGGTGCCAGGGCCTCAGCTCAATTCGTGGATCAAGTCCCATAACCTCCGCCACGGCCTTGGTTATCTCAACTGTAAATCCGTCGGGCTCTCCGCGGTCGTTTATAAATTCGAATGGTGGATAATTGTAATCTCCTGTAACATTGAGAGTTGAGTCTTCCCAGACCGGGGTAAGGGCACTCTCAGAATTTGAATGTACCGAAATGATGGACTCCTGGTTTTGTGCCTGACCTGTAAGGCCAAACAAAAAAAGTCCCCCAAGCAACAATTGAAATGCAGGATGTGTTTTGGTAATAATCAAAATCTAATAAGGTTAAAAAATGGTGCTTGTTTTAATGCAAATGTTTATACCCTTAGTTGCATAAAAGGGCGGAATTTGAAAGGAATATAATCCTTAGATTTCTCGTCAAATGGTAATTCCTTATCGTCTATGGAATTTTTTGGTTTGTTGAGGATATAAATGTAAGAAAGCTCCGCTATATATGGTGAAAATAATCATTAAATTCACATGAATTTTTGTATTTTTGGATGAAGCACCCGCTAAAAAAAATGTTCATGGGTTTTGAAAATAATGTTTTTGTGGGGTGTAAGCGATTATGCATTCAATGCATGATTGCTTATAAAACGGGCAAACAAGCATTTTCTCGAATATGAATGTTTAATAGAGTCGCAGGTGTGCGGTAAAACAAATAGAGATTGTTGCACTCCGGCCTTGGTAACAAAGTGAGGCAATCTACCATTGTTTGGATAAATTTTCCGAAAAGTAGGGAAGTAGATTCAAAACAAACGTTTATGTATCAGATTTTTCTATGATGAGAACTCAAAAATAAAAGCTGACCGTTCATTGCGCTTCTATTTTTTCTTTTCATTTTTTCAACCAGCTAATTATTCAACCCATGAATGATTCTCGAAATACTCTTTTAGACTTAATCGCCAATCTTTCTCAATATAACAATGAAAAGAAGGTTCTTGGACTTTTCATTGAATCACTCAACACGTTTTACCCTCATTTAAATATTTCCTTTTCAGAAAAGTCAGTCCATAATAAAGGGGAAATAGAAATATGCACGGTAGACCATCAGTTTGGTTTTTTGAAACCGGAAAAAGAGTTTGAAAAGGAAGAGGAACACCAACTTACCAATGCTGCCCGCATGGTAGCCATCATTCTGGAAAACATCCGCCAAAATGTAAAACTGGAATCCGAAGCAGAACAAAGAGCTCGCGATTTAAAAGAAAGGGAAGATAATTTACGGATTACACTAAACTCCATAGGAGATGCTGTCATTGCAACCGATAACAGCGGGAAAGTGAGCCGTATGAACCCGATCGCGGAAGAGCTCACCGGATGGAAGTTGGATGAGGCAAAAGGCAAAGATCTTGAAGAAATATTTCATATTGTCAATTCGAAAAACGGGGAGAAGGTCGATAACCCGGTCTATAAAGTTATCCAGACAGGGCAGATTGTCGGGTTGGCCAATCATACCAAATTAATCGCGAAAGATAATAAAGAGCATCAAATATCAGATTCCGGGGCTCCAATTAAAGACAACAACGGGAATATAACAGGTGTGATATTGGTTTTCAGGGATGTTACGAAAGAATACGAAAACCAGGAGAGGATCCAAAAGTCTGAAGAATTGCTGCGGGCAGTAATGAATAGTATTCAGGATGGGATCAGCGTTCTGAATAAAGACCTTACCATACGCTACGTAAACAATGCCATGAATGAGTGGTATGCCTCCAATGTTCCCCTCATAGGTAAAAAGTGTTATGAATGCTACCACAATAAAAATGAACCCTGCGACCCTTGTCCCACTTTGAAAGCTGTTGAATCGGGTAAACTGGAAAGGGAAGTTGTGCCGGGACTTGCGGACGGCTCTTCTGATGTGCAATGGCTCGAATTGTTTAGTTATCCCATGAAGGATGAAATCACGGGCGAGATTACCGGAATTGTCGAGTTTGTAAGGGACATCACAGAACGAAAGAAAGCAGAGGAGGCGCTGTACGAGAGCAATAAAAGACTTGAATCTTTTTTGCAAATCAGTCAGAAAATCACAGCCTCTGCTTTCGATCAGGCAGAGCTCATGCAGGCAATTGTCGATAACGCAACCCGGGCTATTGGCATCCAGAGCGGGGCAATATATTTGCTTCAGGATAAAAGCAATATTCGTCTGGAAGCTGCTTATCCGGGTATTCCATCGGATTTTCCCGAAGAGTTTCGCCTTGCCCCTTTAAATGAGCATCCCCATATCAGGGAGGCTGTCAAATCCGGCAGCTATGTCCTCATACCTGATGTTTACAACGTGACACTCACGCCGGCTGAAAATGGTGTCGTCCGAGCAAGGAGCTTGCGAACAATTCTGTATATTCCCATTCTTCTCAGAGGCCAAGCCATCGGGGTGCTGATATTGTCATCGATTGATGAACCACACACCTTTTCGGAAGAAGATATCTCGTTGCTTCAGAATTTTGCCAACCAGGCGGCACAGATTTTCGATAATGTTCGAAATTACGAAGAGTCCAAAAAGCAAGCTGAGGAGCTGAAGCAAGAGATTGCCGAGCGGATGGCAGCCCAGGAAGAGTTGAAAAAAGAAAGGGAACGCCTTACCAATATTATTGAAGGCACGAATTCCGGTACCTGGGAGTGGAATGTTCAGACCGGAGAGACTGTTTTTGATGAGCGTTGGGCCGGGATGATCGGCTATACGTTGGATGAAATTTCACCGGTAAGCATTGAGACCTGGATGAAATTTACTCATGAGGAAGATCTGAAAACATGTGAAGCACAACTCAAAAAACATTTCAACGGCGAGTTGGATTATTATGAATGCGAGTGCCGTATGAAACATAAACAAGGACACTGGGTGTGGGTGCTCGACAGAGGTAAAGTGATTTCATGGACAGACGATGGAAAACCGCTATGGATGTT
>JBNJDH010000176.1:0-6701 GCA_051744695.1 Bacteroidota bacterium
CGTTTATTCACAGCCAATCACAATAAATTTCTTTATAGTTTCGATATCCCCAAACCTATTACGCCACTGATAGATTTTACTGGATTCATTAAAGCCGATGATGTCAATGTTACGCCACAAGGGTCTTCTTCGAAAAGGGAAAAAATCTTATGCTGATCCGCAACATCCCATTGACAATATCCCGGACTGTAACGGTTGGTTATATTAAAGCCTTCTTCTTTAATATCTTCTTTCAAATGTTGTTGCATCCTGTCACAAGCTGCCTCAGCAATGAAACTCCCCAGGACATCGTAAACATAACCTAAAACAGGATTTTCCCCTCTGAGAAATTCTGCTGATTTCCTGCTTATGGATTCTCCTGCTGTAGAGATAAAAAAGGCCAGTTTTTCAGAACCTTTCAATTCATGGTAAATAATTTTACCAACTTTAAAATCAGTGTTTTCAGCTAATATTTTCTTTCCTTCATTGTCTGCTGTAATATCATCAATAATGCGATATGTGGCTCTGATATCATTCAGACAGTGAGCTTCATTGAGCGCTTCCTGCAAATAATGATCAAACGGTTCAGGCAATACTTCATCAGGATATCCCAATAAAGTAGTGATTTCTTTATGATCTATTGTCAGTTCATCAAACCTGAAATGGTATTCTCTGATCATTTGTTACAATAATTTTCAAATTTCCTTGCATTACTATGTGTTTCCCCAAAATTGCCAATGGCTATTATCTCTGTAGCCCTCTGAAACCACTCAACATCTTCAAAGGAATAATCATCGAAAGTTCCCTGCACCAAAACCTTTTGAGACTTCCCTGTATTAACAAACCCTTTACACCTGATAAAATTTTCTTTCTCCGAAGCAATAAACGCTTTTAATTTTTCCAGGGATATTGTGCGGGTGCTTTTAATTACAACAGAATGAATATCGGGTCTGTAGCTATCTCCATTTTCAAGAGCCGGGAAAAACTTAGAAGCGCTTTTTCCTTCCTCAAAACGAATTTGGCCAAACGAGCTGTTTTCAATTTTGGCAAACGGATTAATTCTTTTTACTTCTGCAACGATCGCTGAATCAACGTCGGTTTCAACCAGATCACATTTATTGATTACCACCGTATCGGCAACTCTGATTTGATGCTTCAGCCTGGATCGAATGGGAGAGAGTTTTTCAAAATTCTTTGCATCAAGGATGGTCCATGAATAGCCCATATAAACTTTATCGCGAAGTTTCTCAGCTTGAAAAATTTGTCCGATACTCACCGGATCAGAAAGGCCGGAAGCTTCCATAATAATTTCATCGGGTCGGTTATCATCAATAAAAGCACTCAGCGAGTCTATAAATCCTCCAAGCAAACACACACAAAATACCGAACCATTATTGACCTCCATTATTCGGTAAACGCCTGTATTTCGACGAATAATGGCACCATCAACACCGGTGGCAGAAAACTCATTCTGTATAACAGCAATCTTCCGCTCTCCGGAGAACGTATCGAGATAATGTTTCAAAAAAGAGGTCTTGCCACTTCCCAGAAAACCGGTAACCAAATGTAAGGGAATACTCATGTCGGTGTTGTTCGGATTATATTTCCAGCTAAAGAGCTTCCTTTAATGCCTTTTCAATTTCACTCCGTTGGGGGATCTGACTGATAAATGCAACACGCCCGTTTATGCAGGTTGTTGGAACATTCTTTACACCAAGGGCCATCATCATCCGGATACCGTCCATGTCTTTGATTTTATGCTCCTTTACAATAACCTGATTACTAAATTCTTCAGCAGCCTTTTTGACGGCTTCTACCATGTACTGGCATGGGGCACAGGATGCCGAATCGAGCGTGATTACATCAACAATAACTTTCCCTTCAACCCAATGGCCATCAAGGTTCAGGGGTTCCAGTGATGTTTTGTGTTCCATTTCCCGGGCCACCTGACGGGCATACTCATCATGTACCACCTCTGCCACAGCCTGTAAGTTTTCAACGGGTGTTTTCATCTGAAGGTCACATCCCGGTGCAAGGACAAATCCCTTTTCACCTCCCAGGTCAAGGCAGCTGACCGCTTCTTTTTTTGCATCCAGCTCGTTGCCGAGAAGAAGGACACTGGTCAGCTTGATGTTCCCCCCAAAGCTGATTCCTTTATTAAGAGCAATCTCTTTGACATACTCAAGAGGAATGTTCTCATCAATCGAAATATTATCAGGCCCGCATTCACACATGGCTTCAATGTTTTGCTGGGCATGACCACAAACAAAGAAGGAACTGAGTTTTTCCTGAAGTCGTATATGATTAAAAATTCTTTTCACATAAGGACTAACAAATGTCTCGAAAGATGCCGGATCAATCTGGCTGGTCATAGGATCAACTGCTGCAATAACATCACAACCCGCAGCCAAAAGCATGTCTGAATATCTGATACAAACCTCTGTGCAAAAACCCATTACTTCATGGGCATAATCCGGTTCCAGCATTAACTTCATAAAGATATCGGTTCCGGCAAGATGCACCGCAAGTGTAAAAGGACCTGTTATCAAACCATAAAGGGCAATTTCCGGATACTTATTTCTCAATTTAGAGGTTGCATCCAAAACAATGGGGATGCGTCCATCGGTTTTTTCAGGTAACCGCAATTGACTTAACTGAGTCCCTTCAGCCAATGGATGTGAATCTACCGCAGGCGGACCATCATTACTCCATACCAGTTTACACCCCAAAATTTCAGCCTCAATCTGAAGATCAAATACAACAGGAATTCCGTCAGGCTTATATAAGTCAATCGCCTTACTGATTCCGTTTACGATATTTTCAGATGATTTCAAATAATCCCCGGCATCTACTCCAACAAGATGTCCCCCGTGAATTCCTACAAAAGGAACCCAGGGCGCGCGGTTAGTAGGTTGGAGGGTAAATGTTTTTTTTAAAAGTGGTAAGCCGTTCATATGTTTCAATTTCTTAGTCAAACCTGGACTTTCAGTAATTTTAGCAAATCAACCACGATTTTCCGGGAGACTCTTGCTTATCTATGTAAATTTTAACCTGTCAATAGTTTGTTAAAGTCCAGAAATTCAATGTTATACTATTTTGCAGCATCTAACTTCTAAAAATCTAACGATCTATTGAGATGCAACACTTTCGTTCAAAAACTTCACAACATCTTGAGGATCTTCAGAGTAATTATCAGCACCAATTTTCTTGCAAAATTTATCATTAACAGGTGCGCCACCAACAACGACCAATGTATTTGGCGAGGCCTCTTTTATATCTTTTGTAATACCTTCCATATTAGCCATAGTCGTTGTCAATAATGCCGAGAGTCCAACAACTGCATCTGGTGTTTCCTCCAAAGCCTTAATAAATTCATCCGATCCGACATCCGTCCCGAGGTCAATCACCTTGTAACCACTGCCTTCTACCATCATCCCCACAAGGCTCTTCCCTATATCATGAAGATCGCCCATAACCGTTCCGATAATAAATGTTCCTTTTTGCTTAGCTGCTCCCGACAAAAAATGCGGTTTCAAATGCAACATGGCAGCACTCATCGCTTTAGCAGACAAAAGAACCTGAGGTACAAAAATTTTGTTCTCGCGGAATTTAATCCCGGTACGTTCCATCCCGGGCATCAGTCCCAAGGTTAGAATCTCCTGAGGATCGATGCCTTCCTCAAGAGCCTTTTGAGTTATTTCATCTGCTCCTTCCTGGCCCTTCATTTGAGGTGGATAGGGAGATGTTAGGTTAATTTTACCAAATTCTATACAATCGGCTAATCTATTTAACAAATCATTCATTATATTTTTATTTAAATAATATCGGTTTCAATAATGATGGTTTATCGGGCATTGAATTCATCAATGGCATCGAACATAGCAACTATATTTTCAGGAGGCACATCGGGTAAAATGTTGTGTACAGTATTGAAAACAAAACCACCTCCTTCAGAAAAAATCTCCAGCCTTTCCAGTACCTGCTCTCTTACTTTTTCGGGAGTTTCATTGTTGAGCACTCCAACTGTTTCAATGCCTCCGCCCCAAAAAGTGCAGTCTTTCCCGAATTCTTTTTTTAGAAAATCAGGTTCCATACGGAATGCATTTGTTTGCACCGGGTTGAAGATTTCAATCCCCGCATCAATCATGTCAGGCATGAGCAAGGAGATGGAGCCACACGAATGAATGAATGTATGCATCTGGCTGTGCTCTTTCACAAAGTCACACAATATTTTATGGCGTGGTTTAAACAGTGTCCTGTATATTTCTGGATCCATCAATGGGCCGGAAGTCATGCCCAGGTCATCACCAAACCGGATAATATCCACGATGTCGCCCACAGCATTACACAATTTTTCCAATGTTTCCAGGTGGCGTTTCAGCAATTCATCAAGCAATTTTTCCACGTTAGATGGGTCACACATCAAATCCATCAGAAAATTATCCATTCTGCGGAGGAAACCTCCCCATTCAAACAGGTTGCAGCCGCAAACCACAAGCAATGCTTTATCTGTATTTTGACGCAGATGAAGTGTTTTTTCGCGCAGTGTTTCCCAGAATCTGTCGTCACCGGCATGGTCCCAGGGGCTGTGTGCATCGCGAGCCCACATGACTCGGCCCATCTCTTCATCGAGATTGTCGTAATTATCCGGGTATCCATCCACATACGGAAAATACGTTTGATCGAAAAAAGTGGCCCCAACCGGCATTCTTGAAAGCATGGTTTTTCCATCATCGTCGTATGTGGCATAAGAGCCGTCTTTTTGCTTTACCGGGTTAAACCACTGTGGATAAAAGGCAGGCGCCCCGTTTGCAAGTGTGGTTGGTTTCCAGTCGGAGGGTTGGTCGTTTAATTCTCTTCCGATATCGAGTACATCTATCCTGAATTTATCTAATATTTTCATATCAGGTTGCGCCAGTTGCTGTACCACATCGTAAATCTGAACCGGCAATTCAGGCATCCCGAGATGTTTTACCAAATTGCTGTATGCAATAGCCGAAATTCCTGAGCTGGGAGTTGCACCCAAATCAGCAGGCACCCTGTCGGGTGTTTGATGATTGATAGCGGACAAAACCCTTTCGCGTGATGTCATGGATCTTTTATTCATGATATTGATTTTTTTAAACGGAACCACTAATTCCGATCATAAATGAAGCTGTAATGAGAATAAGCAGCGACAACGCCATAATAACATAAACTTTTGAAGGCGCTCCTTTCCATTCTCCGCGGATCAATCCCCAAACTGCAGCAAAACCAATGGTCAGCGCCATTAAAATCCCCCACGAGGTGAAGGTAAACGGCCCCATTTTGCTTTTTCCCATTCCGTAAAAGATGAACTGGCTAAACCACAACAAACCGGCCAGCAAACCAAATCCGTAATTCAACATTAGGGTTTTGTTGTTCTTTGCCTTCTTGTAG
Source organism: Bacteroidota bacterium (assembly GCA_051744695.1). Classification (GTDB taxonomy): domain Bacteria; phylum Bacteroidota; class Bacteroidia; order Bacteroidales; family Marinilabiliaceae; genus Marinilabilia. Next base: position 5,398 of record JBNJDH010000176.1, read on the forward strand.
TTTTTAATTGATTTGTTTTTGATTCCGAGATAAAAACACCAAAACAGTGTTGAAACAAATGTCCCAAATAAAAGCACCAGGTAAACGGGCATCATGGAGAAAAGCGGGTCGATTCCGATTTCTTCTGCCATAACAGAAAGGGGTAATCCCTGTTCAAACCCCAGTGCCATTGCCGAACCGGTAGCTCCCACCAGTAAAGCGGCAAGAATTCCTTTTACCAGGTCGAATTCGCCAATGCTTTCGCGCTTCTTTTCATGGGCAACCGATTTATCTTTTAAAATTCCGGCCCAGGCCGAAAGCGCGATTCCAACAGCTGCTACAGCAATTCCTGCCAGCAATAGATTGCCGCCTGAAGATTCAATCATTATTTTAAGCCTGCCGTCGATAAGCGGCGGGATTAAGGTGCCAATGGCCAGCATCAGGCCCAGAGAGAGCGCATAACCCAAGGACAACCCCAGGTAACGGAGTGATAATCCAAACGAAAGATTCCCTATTCCGTAAACCATCCCCAGCAGAAAAACGATTACCAATACATTGGTGGGTGTTGATTTGATACTGTCAAGCCAGTCGGGAGCGAAAATAAAACAGGATATAAACGGAAGAATAATATATCCTCCAAGACTGAATACCATCCAGTATGTTTCCCACTGCCAGCCTTTTATTTTTCCGAATGGAACCGCAAAACTGCCTGCTGAAAAGGCGCCGGTTGCGATTAGAAAAATTCCAAAAACAATGTTTAGTTCCAAGGCGATTTAAATTTTGGTTTTTATTGATTTAAATGTAATTCGGAAAACCTTAAAAGTATTGCACCGACACGATTTTATATTATACAAATACGAGTTATTGTTTTAGTTATATTTTTAGAGATACAATTAATTTTTCTCGTAATAAGCTAATATAAAAGTTATGCACATTGAAAAAATAGTGAAATCTGTAAGTATCCATTTCAAGAATATTGCATTTTCAAGATTTAGTCAGGATTCTGCCTGTTAAAATGTAATAAGTCCGTTTTCGTGTCGTACCTGATTACCGGAATGCCACTCAGCGAATACATTGACATTGTCCGGAAACGCTTGGAAAAAGCCAAGCTGACGTTGCTTGCCACAAGTTATCCATTGGAGTTGTGCCTATAATTATCATTTTATGTTAAACTTAAAGTTCAACTTCATCGGGCCACAGGACCAGTTGCCCGGTTTCTTTAAATACAGGCCGTTGGGCATCTGCGTTTCTCAGGTATTCTCCCAGTTTTCCGGCAAGTTCTTTCACTTTTTCCGGGAGCTCATTCGCCAGATTATTTTGCTCTC
>JBNJDH010000177.1:0-6638 GCA_051744695.1 Bacteroidota bacterium
GCTATTTTCTGTAATTCTTAATCTTCCTAAATTCCAGACTGTTGGGTCGCTTTCGTCATGATTTTCCATGCCGATACCAGAGAATCCGATAAGCAGCAAGGCAACAAAAATATAGTTAAGAATCCTTTTCATTAATCTGATAATTGACAATTGTTTTAATGTAGCATTTTCTACAAAACTGTTTTATTATATACTGGATTTAACAGCAAAATTAACCATTATTTTTTTACTACTGCCTGGTTATAAATAGTTTCATGATTTTGTATCTTAAGAATATATGTTCCTTTTGCCAAATTCCCTACATTTAATGAGAGATGATTACTCTGACCCAATTGGTGCTTATATATTTCTGATAAAATTTTTGTTCCTGAAATGCTATACAATTCAATTGTCAATTCGTTTCCGGAAAACTTTTTTAAATCGATATTCAACTGGTTGTTAAAAGGATTCGGATATATTATAAAATCAGCTGGATTTTTGATACTTTCAGTTGAAGTCTGGTCGTCTAAATCAAATGCCAGGATACCAGACTGGTTCAGCACCTCCATCGTTAAGGGTACTCCGGATTTTGTTGAATTTACCAGTTCATTGCGCACAATTTCGCCAGTTTCCGGTATAATTTGTCTCATGCGGTAAATTCCTTGTTCCAGACCCTCAACATCCAATTGAAGATCGTGTAATGTTGCTGGATTCATACCCAAAACTTCCTGGTAATTCCGGTCGTAGGTTTTATTATTCAGGTAAAGGAATCCTCCTCCAGCGTGCGTCTGACCCTCAATTCTTACCAGTTGAGTCGGACTCTGCATTTGCCATGAGATATACACCGTGCGCATGCGTGCCCAGTCACCACTGGTAATATCAACGAAGATTTCCACTTCTCCTGCAGGTAATTCTGCTGAAATTCTTCCTTCTGCCTCTGACAAATACCGCCGACCATCTAAGAAAGTATGGGAGGCTGCCTGCTGGCCATTGACCATTATAACAACCTGGTTGGTTCCTGATCCAATTTCAAAGAATTCAACAGTTATAATACCCGGTGAAGGTAAGTTGGCAACGAATGTGGGCGGATTGCGCCATTCAGGTCTGTTTGTTGCATATAAAGTCCGGCTGAATCCTTCCAGCCACTGTCCGCCCACTGCATTCAAATCAACTTCGAATATGTTATTTGGAGAGCGTATTCCCCATTCCGGTACATCGCCGTAGGCCTGCAGTGTAACAAATTCCATCAAACTTTCATAATTATCTTCATCAATTCCTTCAATCCGCACCTTGCGTACAGTTGCTTTCGCCATCTGCCAACCTTCACTGTTCAGTTTTTGGGTAGCAGCGAATTCCATAGCTGGACGGAATACATTCCAAGAATTGGTACGGTCTACCTGTACATGAGGCCATACCATCCAGGCTGCAAGCCCGCGTGTCAATCCCAGCCAGGTCTGTTCAAGCACGGAATGTTTAAACCAGTCATCACTTTTGGAATGATAACCTTCCTGTCTTACATTCGGTTTGGTTGGTACCAGATTCGCTCCTGCCTGGGCATAATCGGTTACCTCTGTTGCTTCATAACGAAAGTTGCTTCCATAGACTATAGGCCGCCATCCATCCACCACGTTGTGTACATAATCCCGCATCTCCTTTATCCAGCTGATAGCTGTCTCATCCGGATTACTCTTATCATTCCAGGAGTTGATTACCCAAAGACAGTCGCTGTATCCCCAGCGGGCTAATATATAGCGTAACCGTTTTCGGTAGAGATTTCTTGCTTCAGTAAGAGAAAAAATTTCATTTGGTGTATCACAGGGGCCACCAAATATTTTGTTATATGGGTTTCCGGCCCACCCTCCGGCACTGTTGTCATCAAAATGTTCGTTATTGTCTTCTGTGACCAACATTATTCGTAGGTTTTGCGCTTCAGCAAGAAAAAAAATACGATCCACTGTTTCTGCAATCATTTGGTTGTAATATCCTGCCCCGCTATAATCGGCCCAGTTTGTTCCCGGCTGGTCATTGTATGGGGTCCACTCCAGCCAGGCCCAATGGCAAAGCCATACACGCGTGGCATTCATATTTCCTTTCGCCTTTCCAAAGTAGTATTCATAACTGGGAGGATTACCTGGATCCTGAGATCTTGTCCATGCCACATTTGTACCTACCCCCCAGAAAAGCGATTTGTCACCGCTGTTTTCAAAATACAATGGATTTTCCTGGCTTACCTGCACAAATCCAGATCGCGAAGAACCTGCAATTTCAAAATGTATGGTTTCTGAACTCACAGCCCTGCCACTTTTTTCTCGGGCTGTAACCACCAATGAGTGATTACCTGTTTCCGGGCTGCTAAAACGCAGTCGCCATTCTCCACTGCCTGTGCGGTTATACCTTACACCCATCATCATTTGAGCCCGTCCGTTAATCGACTGGTAAGGTTCATAATAAAATGCAGGAATCTGAACTTCTTTCCCTGAAGGCATTCTGATATGTCCGTCAACACGAATGTCATCGGGATCATACGGATTATCATAAGTGGCATCAAGTTGAAACAACAATTCCCACTTTTCAAACTGCCCAACCGTATTGGCAGGAGTCTGAATGTCTCTTATAGTCATGGTTTCAGAATGAGTTACAAAGCGGGCGCGATTTGAGCGGATACGCTCCAACACAGAATCAGCGTTTTTCCCACACAAACTTAAAGATGGTATACTTACCAGAGCAGCAGAGGCTGTACCGATTGTCGTTAAAAATGATTTACGATCCATTGTTTCTTTTTTTTTAAAGAATTTAAGTATTCATTGGAAACTTGGTTTATAATTCATTAGCTATAGCTTTATATGCATCCAGTGCAGGCAGCGGAGTTCGTTGAAGGGTTCCATTAACGATACATTTTTGGGTTAACCCAAAACCGTTATGACATGATGAATTTTCATGCAAATTATACCAGAAAATTGGACGCAAAGGATTTAAATTATTTTTTAATAAATTCATTGTTTCAGTTAGGTATTGAGCCTTTACGTTTTCAGTTTCAACCATACCAGGTGCGGTCCAGTTTGACTCCGTGTGAAAGCCGATCTCTGTTATCCAGATTGGTTTTGAATTATGTGGTATGGGCCACTCATCCAATTTTTCTTTAAATGCAGTAAGCCTACTCAACACTTTCTTTGGATTTCCCGGATTTCGGCTGTATGGATGGACAGCTACCTCATCACAAAATTCGTATGCACCTTCAATTTTTAATCTATCCATAAATGGTTCAAGATGCCACTCTGATAAGCCACCCATTATTACATTTGCATCCGGATCTTCGGACTTAATTGCTCTATAGCTTCTTATTAAATGTTTTACATATTTTCTCACTCCTGTATTATAAGGAGTATCTGGTTCAGAAGATCCTTCGCCTATACGCTCACCAATATCCCAAAACTGCTGTAAATTTGGTTCATTGTGGATTTCCCAAAATTTAACCCGATCTTTATAACGTTTAACTGTTGCTCTTAAATATGCTTCATTTTTTGCTTCTTGTTCTTCAGTGCCATAAGTTGATTCAGGTGTTCCTTTATGGTACCTGACCAAAATATTCAATCCCGCATTTACTAAGGTATCAATTTTATAATCGATCGTTTGATTGTATGACTCTCCTCCGGTAATTTTCAGTCTTACCCAATTGATTCCGGCATACCTGATGTCTTCAATATCACTGTTCACCCCCTTCGTAAAAAATGTACCATTTGGATTTCTCCATTTGCGCCATGCCGGGCCACAAATCCCTTTCCACCATGAAAAATTTTGAAAATCTAATTTTCCAAATGCCAATACGGTATGCTTTTCTAAAGTTGGTACCGTTACGGGTAATGTTGTGTTAATAGCCTTTACCTTTTCATCCCTGATTACTTTGCCTGTTTCAGGATTGATTTGTTTTACGAGATACATTCCCTGAGTCAATTTGTCAACACTTAATTGTAAATCATACAGCTGTACCGGATTCTTTTTAAAAACTTCCAGATAGATTCGATTAAAGGTTTTGTTTTGCAGATACAGGAATCCACCTTCAGCATGTGCTTGCCCTCCAGTTTTTAACAGTCTTGTTGGATTTTGCATTGACCAGGAAATATAAATGGCACGCATACGTGCCCAGTCACCACTGGTAATATCGATGAAAATTTCCACTTCTCCTGCCGGCAATTCTGCTGTAATTTTTCCTTCATCATCGTTCAGATATCGGCGACCGTCTGTAAAAGTGTGGGAAGCTGCCCGTTCACCATTGACTATTATTTCAATCTGACTTGATCCTGAACCAATTTCAAAAAAATCGACTGTTATAAAACCCGCTGCAGGTAAATTGGTTACGAAGGTCGGGGGATTGCGCCACTTTTCAAGATTTTTTCCATACAACGTCCGGCTGAATCCTTCCAGCCACTGTCCGCCCACAGAGTCCAGGTCAATTTCAAATATATTAATTGGCGAACGCTTACCCCATTCGGGCACATCACCGTAGGCCTCGAGTGAAACAAATTCCATTAACTCATCATTCGAATTGTTATTCATTTTATCAATCCGTACATTGCAAACACTTGCTGTTGCAGGTTGCCAGCCCGCTTTGTTCAGTTCCTGGGTTGCGGCAAATTTCATTGTTGGTGAGAACACATCCCATGAGTTGGTGCGATCTATCTGTTTATGCGGCCATACCATCCAGGCAGCAAGCCCGCGTGTCAGTCCCAGCCAGGTCTGTTCAAGCACAGAATGTTTAAACCAGTCATCACTTTTGGAATGATACCCTTCCTGTCTTACATTTGGTTTGGTTGGTACCAGTTCCTTTCCTGCCTGGGCATAATCGGTTACCTCTGTTGCTTCATACCGGAAGTTGCTTCCATAGACTATAGGCCGCCATTCATCCACCACGCTGTGTACATAATCCCGCATCTCCTTTATCCAGTTTACTCTTACTGCATCAGGATTGCTCATATCATTCCAGGAGTTGATTACCCAAAGACAGTCGCTGTATCCCCAGCGGGCTAATATATAGCGTAAACGTTTCCGGTAGAGGCTTCTTGCTGCGGTAAGAGAAAAAACTTCATGTGGTTCATTACAGGGGCCGCCAAATATTTTGTTATATGGGTTTCCTGCCCATCCTCCGGCACTGTTGTCATCAAAATGTTCGTTATTGTCTTCTGTGACCAGCATGATGCGTAGGTTTTGCGCTTCGGCAAGAGAAAAAACACGATCCAGCGTGTCTGCAATCATCTGGTTATAATACGCCACACCGCCGTAATCAGCCCAATTTGTCATTGGTTCATCATTAAAAGGTGTCCATTCCAACCATGCCCAGTGACAGAGCCATACACGTGTGGCATTCATTTTTCCTTTGGCTTTTCCAAAATAGTACTCATAACTTCGTGACCTTGTCCAGGCAACATTTGTACCTACTCCCCAGAAAAGCGAGTTGTCCCGGCTGTTTTCAAAATACAGGGGGTTATTTTGACTTATCTGAACATATCCCGGTCGCGAAGAACTTGTAATTTCAAATTGCACGTAGTCCGAACTCACCGTCCTTCCGCTTTTTTCCTTTGCTTCTAATATCAGAGTGTGAGTTCCCGTTTCCCCACCACTAAAACGCATCCGCCATTCTCCGTTGCCTGTACGGTTATATTGGACTCCCATTGTCATCTGTGACAGTCCTTCAACCGGTTGACATGGCTCAAAATAAAAGGCAGGAATCCTGGCTTCCTTTCCCGATGGCATGCGAATGTGTCCGTCTGCCAGGATGTCGTCGGGATCATACGGGTTATCATATGTTGCTTCCAGCTGAAATCGGATTTCACATTTCTCAAATTGACCGATTTTCTGGTCAGGAAGTTGAATATCATGAATTGACATGATATCAGATTGTTTTGCCAATCGGGAACGGTTTATCCTGATACGCTCCAATATAGAATCAGTATCATCTGCATATAAATGAAAATAGGGGATACTGGTCAGGCCTGCAGAGGCTGCACCAATAGTTGCTAAAAATTCTTTACGCTTCATTTTTTATTTATCATTTTTTGAATGGAAAAACAAAATTCAAGTTCATCTTATTTCTATAGAATTTTTTATATTGTTAATTAATTATTCGAATAGTTTCCCGGTGCACTCCAATTTTTATCTGCATCTTCCAAAACCAAAACCCAGTCGTTTTCAATTCCTCTTGAAGGGGGATCAAATGATAAGCTATTTATTCTGTCGAATATTCCAATTTTATGCGTTTCGCCATTTCTGGGATTAAACCACCATGCTTTTAATTTATCCGCATTTAACCAACTGGCATTTACTTCAATTTTTTTCCCCACAGGTAAATAAACCATTCCATAACTATTATCTGTATCCCTAAATGCAATTATATGTTCTCCTTTTTCACCCTGACCGCTGGCAATTATGGATTGGTCAGGAATTCTGTTTAGCGGTGGTCTGGATAAAATTAATCTTTTTAAATAACCAGCTTGAAACGCACCGGGCCTATCTAAAGCTTCAGTCCAGTATCGGTCGGGATAACCCGCTGGAGCTACCCTGGGACTGTAAAATTGTCGAATAGCCTGATGTCCATATGTCACTCCACAAGCTCCCGCAAAAACTGATCGATAAAGTTGTTTACGCACATCATAATCTCTAAAATA
>JBNJDH010000178.1:0-6601 GCA_051744695.1 Bacteroidota bacterium
TATTTCGATGAACCGAAGCATCGGTTCATCGAAATAAAAGGGTCCGTCTTTTGAGAGTCACCTTTCATGCGATGGTAATTACATACGTGACAGTACGAATTTTGAATGTGTAACCTAACTGGAAGTTTGGTAAAACTGAGAAATTCACTCCCCTAAATTAATTCGGCATTGAAGTTGTCCGAAAAAAATCTCCTATACTTAAACATAATAAAAATAGCCATTTAATCTCGGTAATTATGGCCGGATGGTGGTCACATATGTCAACCGGAGCGTTTTTTGCTTTACTGTAGTTTTTACAGATCTCCCAGAAAGATAAGCCTAATACACTTCCCGCACGGTGCGGACAGACGAGAGGAGCAGTTCTATGGGAAAATATTATTCGATGGACCGCAGACGGTTTCTGAAAATTACCTCCGGAACAATTGGCGTGGTTGGCCTGGCGCCGCTCTCGTTATCCGGATTTCAGGAGACGACCGAAGCCGATACCGCACCATCGGAAATCAAATACCGGACTCTTGGCCGCACCGGATTGAAATTTACGCCGTTGGGCTTCGGCGCCATGCGCACCTCCGATCCTGCGCTGATTCGACAGGGCGTTGACATGGGGATCAACAATATCGATACTGCAAGGGGATATATGGGTGGCGAAAACGAGCGCATCGTAGGGAAAGCCATTGCTTCTGGATACATTCAGAAAATCCGGTAATAAAATTCAGTCTGCCGGTTTGTACCTGGATGAAATAAATAAAAGTACCGGTGAAATTTCAAGCGGTCAACAGTATGACTTGTTGAAAATGACGCCAACGGCTATTGAGAAGGATATGCATAAAAGTGGTTCTTCTGCCCTGGATTTTTTGTTTGCAATCAAGGTTCTTCAAAATGAAATAAAAAAACTGGATTTCTCACACCAGGAAACAACGGGCGAAAATCGGGTAATTTATTTAACCAGGAAAACAGAATTGAAAAATGCGATCCGTCTCTTACAGGGTAAACATAAAAAAAGTTCTTAGTATGAGTTCATGGTTTTTGGAGTTCATCGTAAAAAGTTCATCGTAAAAAGAAGGGCGTGCCAACTGCATCGCCCCCAATGTAATGAATCAGGGCAAAGATATAAATAATCAGTTAAGTTTTCAAAACCTATTCCCGGTTGTTGTCCAGGATGAAGAAAAACGGGTTCAATCTTTGAGGCTGGCCGCCTCCCTTGGAATATATGCGAATAATTCTGCCAACATTGACACTCAACAAGTTAGGCGAACAAAATTAATCAATAACAAGTTATCAAAAAAGGACAAAATAAGAAGGTTAAAAAACCGGCTCCAATCTTACGGTCTAAAGGAATTGTCCGCTACGTTAGTCTCTGATATTGAGGCATTTACAATTAATAAAAGAGGGCAAAAAACTCATCCCAGGGTCTGGCATTGTGGTAAAACTCCCGTATCAAATAAAAGTTTGTTAATTGATTATGTACAAGGGGTTAAAGGGAAAAGGTATATGGCAGGCCTCCAACATTGTGCATCTTTCTGGCTCTGTCCTGTATGTGCTTTCAAAATTTCTGAACAACGGGCGGACGACTTGTTAAATGAGGTGGAATTTGAACACAACAAAGGAAAACAGGTCGGATTTCTTACCCTTACATTACCTCATTATAATAGTGAACACCTGGCGGACAATATGAAAATTTTAATCCAGGGTTGGAACTATGTGTTAACTCACCGGAAAATGAGGGGGTTCGAAAAATTAAAATATGCCCGTTCAATGGAAATTACTTACGGGGAAAATGGTTTTCACCCACATTTACATATTATCGTTATAAATTCAGCTTCGGAAATACAAAAGGAGTATATCAAGGAATTTACAAAATTGTTTCACTCCTGGTTGGAACGGTTCGAAAAATTAAACGATTTTTCAAAAAAACGGGCTGTTAACTATGCTCCCTGGGACGGTAAAATAAAAGAGTTAACCGAATATGTAAATAAAATGTCCTTTACTGCGGAGGCGGTAAATCAGCAAAAAAAATATACTATTGCGGACGAAATGACCAAGGGCCAACGTAAAAAATCAAAAAACGGGTTAACACCTTTTCAAATCCTGGAACTAATTCAAACCGGGGCGGAATGGCCGTTTAAAACTGATTCAATCCAGGTTTACCAGGAATATGCCAAAGCCACAAAAAATAAAAGGATGTTACAGACTTCCCGGAATTTCTATACAGTTACCCAGGAAAAAGAAGATACGGAAATAGTCCAGGATGATGAAATAGACTTTATCCTTTATTCAATTGATGTAATGTTGTGGAAATTAATCATACGTAAAAATAAAGTTGCGGAAATTGTTACTGCTTATGATTTTGGGGGGCTGCCTTCAGTTGTAGAATCTATAAACCAAATGATAGACCATAAAAAATACCAAATTATAAATCAAAATCGAACACTAAATTTAAAAATGTTATGTTAATCAGAAGTAGTGAATTGAAACGGATATTTAATGTTACCACGGCAACGGCAAATAAAAAAATGGGTTTGTACCTGGATGCATTAGGAAAAAAAAGAGTTACTAAATTTATTACCCTGGACGAATTTTGTCAGGTCGAAGATTTAAAAAAAAATGATGTTTTGGCAATCCTTCAAAAGAAAATAGTTTAAAAAGTTTATTTTGTTTATATAATTTAAATTATGTCGAATGTTCAAGGGGTTAAATTTTTAATCCCTTTTTTTAGTTAACAATTTTTACAAATGTTAAACTAAAATTTTCAAAAATGATGAAATCAATTAGAACACCAAGGGACAAAAAAAACGTTATGTTTGGCGTCGTTGCTGGTGTATTGGCAGGGGTTTTTCTGCCTTCAAAATTTAATCCGGTTCACATTGCGGGGCGGATAGTTGCAAACTTAAAATCCTCAATGTAATGAATCCAAACGTTAACGAACTGAAAAAATTTAACAGGGATTTGGCATTAGACCAAAATTTTAATGCCAAGGTACAAAATCGGTATTTCAATTCTTTGCAGATTGCTGGCCACGTGTGGATAACTGCGGAAGATACCATCGACATTAAATTGCATGGTAAAGAAGGGATGATCCATTTGGTTCCTGATGTGCCTCTGCTCTATTTTGCGGAACTTTCTAACCTGGACGGTGGTTTTGCTGTCTCGCCTCAAATTTCCAAAGCATTGGAACGTATTTACCAAACTGTGGGTTATATTGGGGAAAATACTACCGGCTTGGATGCGGAACAAAAAACAACGGTTGCAAATAACATTGCAGAAGGTTTGGAAGGAAATGTTCTATCTCAGGATGGTATCCGGGCAATTAATATTCCCCTGGGAAATATTTATTGTTTCGAAGGTGAACAGTTGGAAATTGAGTTGAATCTCAAAGCTAATCCGACTTTGGTTTACACCGGCTCCCTGGAATTGTCAACAACAATCCATGATGTTAAACCGGCTAACTTGCTCAAATATGTGGAACGGCATGATCTGGACACGAATTTAAGTAAGGTCGAACGGTTGTTTATTGTCTCAAAAGAGGCTTTTAAAACGAATGATGCCGATCCGGATTACAACATGGAGACAAATGTCTATGTTGAACAGGATGATGGCACAAGCTCGGAGGCCACGTTACTCCAATATATGGGTTACACGCAATTAATGGGACGGTTTGAAGGAAACACGCCGCTCCACATTGCAAACATATTTCAAAATATGGATGCAATCCCGGATAACCTTTATGTAAGGACTACCGGCGAAAATTTAACCGGGTTACGTTACCTGGTAGTTGAAAAACATTTGGATTTGGCAAAAGTGGATTATTCCACCAGGCGAAATCTCAAAAAGAAAATCCAGAAAGTGGAACGCATTGAACGGGGTTCTGCTGAAACTGCTAAAGCTCTAAGGCATGGCGAACAAATGCCAAAATCGGGTGATTTAAAGATAGTTGAAAATGTAATTTCAAAGGATTAAATCAATGTTATGGCATTATTTAGAAAATTTGGTGGATGGCTTAAAAGGGCAATTCCTAAAGCTGTCGGTGTCGGAACTGCTCTCATTACTGGCGGGCTGGGTGCTGGTGTTGTCTCGGCTGTTGGGGCTATTGGTAAACGTAATAAAACTACTGAGGATGACACGGGCGGACTTTCGGAAAAGGGCTCGGCTGACAAGCAAAAAGACGTCGGCGGACTGGCTCATGTGGTTGATGATGTTCGTAGTTCAATTGATAGGAACGACGTCCGGGTTTCCGGTGGTGTCTCTGGTGGTGGTGGTACTTTTACACCTGATTCCGCCGGCGGTTCGGTCAATCTCGTACCAGTGGTGATAGGTTTATTAGTTTTAATTTTAATTTTCAAAAAAAGGTAAAAAATGGCAGGATTTAATAATTCACAAAGAATTGGAAAAGACAAATTCGGGAATGACCAGATCGTAAAAGGTATTCGCGAAAAAGACGATGGCGGCCTAAAAGGCGCTTATGTTGAAATCGGTGGTAAACTTTACAAAATATTTGTTTCTCCTTCCAACAAAGAAGGTGTGCGATATTGGGTAAGTATTACCAAAGTTCAGAAACGTCAAAGCGGGACTTTCTAATGTTGGATCAAAGTACTCAAGAACAAATAAAATCTGCCCTGGTAAACAAGGTGGATTTGATTGGCCTGGTTGCCGGTGTCCTGGTTACACAATTTGTAACCCCTTATGTTATGAATTTCATTTCATCCAGGTTTGGAACGGATCAACCAGCGGAGGAACCACAAACGCCAGATCATGATTTGGATTCTTAAAAGCGTTATAAGTTCAGGATTAAAGGCAGCGGGTTTTCTGCTGCCTTTTTTCGGTCGTACTATTTCTAAAGTTGAAAAAAATGTAACTAAAAATCAGGGTGCTTTGGTTGTGTCCGGACTTCTGATAACGTTGGCAATTTTCAAACTTTATAAACAGTACCAGGTGTCCAGGTCTCGTTTTGATTTGGAGAAATCACCGGACTACCAACGGGCGCAAAGCATCGCCAAATATGTGGCTGATGGCCTGGGGACTTCTCCTAATTTAAAGTGGTATGATATAACCCGATTTTGGGAGTCGGAAAGGGCTGTTACTAATATGTTGGCGAAACATTTTGATATTTTGCCTGATATTGAAACGGCTTACTATCAACATACTGGAAACAGTTTAAAAAATGACGTGGATCGGCTTTACAATGGCCGGCAAAAACGGTATTTCTACAAAAAAATTTACAACATAGAAATTTAACAAAATGAAAAAGAAAATTATAGGTACCTGGCTCTGTAAATGTACCGGGAAAACAACAATTTCGAATGTCGAACAAACTCAAAATATCGTCCTCCAGGAAGAAGGAAACGGAATTTTCCGGGTGTCCGGGGTCTATTGGTTGGAAGCGGATAATATCGATATGCTTTATGAAAATTGGGTGAAACGGTGGAAGGTTGAAAGGCTCAACGAATCAGGCGGATCAACAGGTGCGGTCGAAGTGATAAATCAAAATACATTCAATAATAGCGTTATCGAAAATCATGAGGTAAACAATGATTTGCGCACGTTTATTGAAAATTTTGAAAGTTATTCAACGGTTTTTGAAACCCTGGAAACAAAGAAGGCTGAATTTGGGAATATTGGTTTAACTGAGTTGGAGCTCGCTTTTATGGAAAAGTACGAGTTTATGTTAGATAAAATCCGTGATGAATTGAGAGACATCAAGAGTTTAAGCGGTAGTTTAAAAAATGACACAGAACAGATAAAAACCTACACACGGGATAAAGTGTTGCCGGAATTAACTGGGCAACAAATTGAATCTATTATTTCAAATTTTAATGTGTCATTGAAATATAAATCATTGTGTGGATATGATTGGCATTATTTGGAGGGTGGTGTGAATTTGGTTAATCCTATTGATTCTCCTTATTCTGCTTACAATTCAGGTCACACACTTACCGTTCCTCAAACCCAATTACATGAGGGTAAATATTTTTATTTTGGTGGGTTTATCAAAAGTTTATTTTCGAAAGTTGGATTTTTGGAAATTGGTGGGGAAAAATATGGGTTATTGGATTACTATGATTGGAAAAAAATGGAGGATGATCCGGGCTTTGTTGATTTTGTTTTCGGTATGAAATCACCAACGCCTTTACCAGGGTTTGACCTTCATGGGACAATTTATGGGGGTGCGAAAAAATTATATTATGATGGCGCTATGTATGAAATTTCAAATATTATTTTAAATGATTTGAATGAAGATGATGGTTTTCAAACAATGATTAGCGATTATTATTTAACACCGGTTTTACTTAAAAAACTTACCTGGATATGATAACAATTCAGCGTTACATGGAAAATGGTTTGCAAACAATTGGTAAAATCCAGGTTGGCAAACATGAGTTTTATACCATTGAACTACCGGATCGGGACAATAAAAAATATGTCTCAAACATTTTACCAGGTGCCTACTATGCTAAAAAAGAAACTCACGCCAGGTTGGGAAAAGTTATCCGGTTGTTTAATGTCCCAGGGCGGAGTGGTATTTTAATTCACACCGGAAATTATTACACACAAATTGAGGGGTGTGTCCTGGTTGGTGATGGCCTGGCCGATCTGAATAAGGACG
>JBNJDH010000179.1:0-6600 GCA_051744695.1 Bacteroidota bacterium
TCAAGCCCTAAAATTCCTTCATGAAGACATACCTCATGAGTGCCGTGTGGGTCCTGGAGGTCGCCGGCAGCAAAAATCTGATGAGGTTGAACTTTGCGAAGCAGGTCCACGACAATATTGACATCTTCATCCGACATGGGGTTCTTTTCCACCTGCCCGGTTTCGTAGAACGGGAGGTAGAGGAAATGCACATTGTCTTCCTTTACTCTGCAGAACCGGCATGCAGCAGCAGCTTCTTCCTGTCGGATGAGCCGCTTAATGTTTTTGATGTAAGGTGGGTCAATGTCAGCCGGTTTTTTTTCTTTAAGGAATTGGATTAGGCCTTGATGCTCTTCTGTCAATTTTTCAGAATGGATATTGAGATCATCCATGAGATTAATGGCAAATCGGGAAAAACGAAGGGCATCGTCATCAAATACGGCAATGTTTCCCGAGGTCTGATAGGCCACATGGACGTCATGCCCCTGATCGACAAGCCTCAAGAGAGTTCCCCCCATGGAGATCACATCATCATCGGGGTGTGGACTGAAGATCAGAGATCTTTTGACAGCTGGTTCCGGACGTTCGGGGCGGGTTTTTTCAAAAGCGCCTGGTTTTCCGCCCGGCCATCCCGAGATGGTGTCCCGGATTTGTCCGAAAACTCTGATGTTAAGGTCGTAGGCCCCTCCAAACAATGCCAGGAGATCAACCAGTCCCTCTGCTTTGTAATCGTCATCGGTCAGTTTTAGGATCGGTTTTTCCACTTTCAGGCTCAGCCATATGACGGCCCTCTTGATCATTTTGGGGGTCCATTCGACCATGCCATACAACCACGGTGCTTTGGTTCTGGAAAGCTCGGTGGTGGCATCTTTGTCCACGAAAATGGAGACATCATCGTGCATTTGCAGATACGAAGCCGGAACGGCTGATGTGACAGGCTCTTCCACCATTTTTTTTACAACGATGGATTTGTTTTTGCCCCATGCCACTAAGATGATCTTTTTTGCGCTCAGGATGGTGTTGATTCCCATGGTGATGGCCCGCACCGGTACAGCTTCTTCTTTGCCGAAATCCTTCACGGCATCCGATATGGTGACCGGATCGAGTCTGACCAGCCTGGTTGTGGAGTTGATGGCAGACCCTGGCTCGTTGAAACCGATGTGCCCTGACCTGCCTATCCCTAAAAGTTGAAGGTCTATACCCCCGTATGATTTGATTTTTTCTTCATACTCGGCACAGTACTTCTCTATTTCGTTTATTTCGAGCGATCCGTCCGGGATGTGGATGTTTTCCTTTTTGATATCGATGTGGTCAAAAAGGTTTTCATGCATAAACCTGACATAGCTTTGTTCGCAGTCAGGGGACATTGGATAATATTCATCAAGGTTGAAAGTGATGACGTTTTTAAAACTGAGCCCTTCTTCCTTATGCATCCGAATGAGTTCACGGTATATGGACACCGGTGATGAGCCTGTGGCCAATCCCAGTACAGCATGTTGGCCCTGTGCCTGCTTGTCTTTGATGATATCGGCAATGATGGTGGCTACTGCTTTTGCTCCTTCGCTTTTATCATCAACAACGTGAAGGGGCAGTTTCTCAACCGATTGTTCTGGAAAATTGGATGTTTTTGTTGTCATAGTGGTGTATATTTTGTTTCTGTTCTCTGTTTGCAAAAGTTGCTAAATTGCTTTTCCAAAGCTACAAAATCTTCTATAAAAAAATTGTAAAACAATAATGGAATTTGCTAATATTGCAAAGATGTTGAAACAGCTGGTTTGCAAAACACTAAATTTGTATGATGTCATTCAAAGGTATCAAGTATAAAAGATTTGGATATTCATACTTCCAAAAAACAATAAAATAGCTATATTTGTCCTTGATTATTATGTGTGTAAAATGATCATATTTAAGGCCAAACGGGGTTATACCGGGCCTTTTTTTGGAGGTTTAGGTTTTTCTACCTGGGAAACTCGCTCAGCTTATAAAGGTTTCATATTTATCAAATTAAATCGATGGACGACGAAATATTTAGCAAAATAGGTACGACACAGACGCTGAGTCAGAAAATCGAGCGTAAAATAGAGGAGGCCATACGGCAGAAAAAACTGATCCAGGGTGCCAAACTTCCTTCCGAAAAGGAGCTTTGTGAACTTTTCGGTGTAAGTCGTACGGCCCTGAGGGAGGCTCTCCGGCGGTTGAATGCCCGCGGACTTATTGAGATCCGTAAGGGCAGTGGCATGTATGTGGCCGAGATTAAGATCGAAGATGCCATTAAGTCGCTCAATTTGTATTATGATTTGAGTTTTGATTCCAATCTGATTTCTCAGATCATTGAGGTCAGGCGAATTCTTGAACCTGAAATATCTCGTCTTGCAGCTCGCAATCGCACTTCTGAGGATGTTCGTATTCTGAACGGCAATATCAAAGAACTTGAAAATTGTGATCCTGACAATACGCAACAGGAAGTTGATACCATCAATAAATTCCACATGAACCTGGCCAAGGCCACCGGGAATCCGATTATTATCATAAGCCTTGAGCCCATTTATTCGCTTCTTCCGCGCATGCGTAATTTTATTTATGCCAACGTTGAAGGGGAAAAAGAATTTACCATGGCGGCCCAGAAGAAAATTTTGGCGGCGGTTGAAGTCAATGATGAAGAAACCGCCTACAATGAGACCGAAAAGCTCGTTATTCGTAACCACGAAGTTTACGAGCGGTATCTTAAAAAAGTTCTTAAGTAATTTTTCATCTGACCCGGCCATAGAAGTAAATTCCTTTTTTACTGTTTTTGGGTCGCTGATTATCTGGATTGTCTGTTGTATCCTTCGATGGCTTTGTTTACAGATCCATAGCGCATAAGAAGATCCTTAGCTGTTTCTTCATCCAGTTTCAGTTCGTCCATCAGCATTCTTGTTCCCCGTTTTATCAGTTTTTTGTTGGTCAATTGCATGTTGACCATTTTGTTGCCTTTTACTTTCCCCATTTTGATCATGAGGGTGGTGGTGATCATATTGAGGATCATTTTCTGTGCCGTCCCTGCCTTTAATCTTGTACTCCCCGTAATAAATTCCGGGCCTACAATGGCCTCGATGGGGAATTCGGCTGCCCTGGCGATTTCTGAGCCGGGGTTGCAAGTGATACAACCCGTGAGTATTCCGTTTTGACGGGCTTTTTCAACGCCGCCGATCACGTATGGGGTCGTCCCTGATGCTGCAATTCCGATCACGGTGTCCAGTTCATTGATCTTATAGTTTTTCAACTCTTCCCACGCCATCTCCGGGTCGTCTTCGGCATCTTCAACCGCTTTTCGCAAAGCCACATCTCCACCGGCGATGAGACCAATTACCAAAGTATCGGGCACCCCAAAGGTTGGGGGTAGTTCCGACGCATCGAGAACCCCCAGCCTGCCACTGGTGCCGGCTCCAAGGTAAAACAACCGTCCACCTTTTTTCATCCGTTCCAAAAGGCGGACAACAAGTTTTTCTATTTGGGGCAAGGCTTCTTTTACGGCACGATGAACTTTTGCATCCTCTTCGTTGATGCTTGTGAGCAGATCAACCACCTCCATTTTTTCCAGGTTTTGAAACTTGGAAGGTGTTTCGGTGATGCTCAATGTGAACTTGTTCGGGTTATCTGACATTTTTTTGCATTTTCAGGTTTTGCTCCGTTTTCCCGGGAATATGCAAGATTCCCGTATTCATGTTTAATGGTTTTATTAGTGCTCTTTATGATAATCGATTAATCCGGGCATCGGATCCCTGGCCGTATTGCCAGGGGTGAGGTTGTGTTTCTTCAGACTTTTGTTGAGGACTGACTGAAAATGATAAGCGATGCTTCCCGTAAAGTGTACGGGCAGGGATGTTACTTTGCTATATTGAAGAATATTGCGGGTGATAAATTCATCAAAGGCGCTTTCGAGAAGCTTTTGCAATGATGGTTCATCTTGATTTTCAGAAATAAACACGGTAAAGCTGGCGGCATAACGGTTTGGAAAGGGTTTCTTGTAAATATTTTCCAATATTTCTGCTGCAGTGGTTGAATAGCGTTCGAAAAACTTTTTGATGACATGTGCGGGCAGTTGGTTTTTCAATACATCGGCCAGCAATTTTTTGCCGATCACACCTCCGCTGCCTTCGTCGCCAAGGATGAATCCCAAAGGTGAGACACTTTCTTCAATGACTCCTTTGTTGTAATGACAGGAATTGGAGCCGGTGCCCAGAATGCAGGCAATTCCCTCCGTCTCACCACATAAGGCATGAGCAGCCGCCATCAGGTCACTTTCTACCGAAATGGCCGGGGCCTTAAAATACCGGGCCAAAGCATTGCCTGCCACCCTGCTGATTTCGGAATTGGCACAGCCGGCACTGTAAAAATACACTGCATCAAAGTGCCTTTCAGGGGCGTTAAACTCTTGGTCAAGGGTGTTTACAATGGTGTCTTCGTCCTGATAAAAGGGATTAATGCCTGATGTCTGAATGAATTTCTTTTCACCTGATTTCCTGTTGAGGATGCACCATGTTGTTTTGGTGGAACCACTGTCTGCAATTAATATCATAAATCAAAATGATGTATTATATATTTTAAACTTCTAATTTTAATTTTTGTTTCAAAGATCCCCTGCTTATCTTAATGAATTGTTGATCTTCCGACACTTCTGAAACTAAGGTATGAAAAAGCAGTCCTTTTGCACAGAGACTTGCCGCAAAGGTAGAAAAAATTCTTCGGTTTTTAATATCATATAAGATGTATTACAAATTTTTGTTTCCTGAGAAAATGTTTATACTTTTGAAATCGGAAAATGATGATAAAAAGGGTTTTCCCATGACCGTATTTTTACTATTTTATGGACCCAGGGGAATCCCCGTTGTATTTCGAGTGATACGGGGTGTCAATGAATGTGACTGTTTGTGAAAATGCGAATGGAACCTGCCTGACGTTTTTTTGTAAAGGATTATTTCCCTTTTAAAAGAATGTCTCTTAAAAACAAGAATTGGTTCTTAATAACACGCCAGGCAGGCCTGTCTGCCGTTTTATATATGTGCAACCATCATTTCTTGTGGTTTTGCACCTTAAATGAGAGTGTTTCTCTTTTATAAACCGCCAGGCAGGCTCGCATGTAAGACCTTATTCATGTCTTTATTGTAGCAAATTTTGCCATGCCCGTTTCATTGGTGCCCGCATATAAATTTGGGATCGTATTTTAGTAATCATGTGTCTGTTCAGAAAATGGTTATTTATGGACAGGCACCAATTAAAGATAATCATTTGGCGTCATGAAGAAATCAGGGTTGTACCACAGAGTTTTTCAATTGATTTTTATAATGCTGGTCATGAGTCCCGGCTCACTCCTGGCTCAGGATTCATCCCGTGAATTGCGTCGGGCAGGCCGCATCCTGGAGCGCCTCGAAGATGAAAAAGAATTGTTTGAGGAATGGCAATATATGGGCAACTTAGGCGTGGATAGCGTGGCTGTGGATGATGACCGCAAAGAGGTGTCGGTGTTTTTAAAACCGGCTGTGACGCATCTTCCGGTCAGGGAGGTCTGGATCCGTCATCTTGAACATGAAATTAAAAATTCCATGGGTTGGCGGTTTCGCAATTATGATGTGGATCTGTTTTGCAGGGAGCGTCCCTTGTCTTCTTATGTTCCCCTTCATCACAGCAGTACGCCTGATTCATCGCGTATGACCAGAAGGGAAAAGTTCGTCTCGCCGGTCGAAAAAGCGGATAGCCAAACTTTCCCGAAAGGACTTGAAGACCGAAATATTGCACTCTGGGCCAGTCATGGATATTATTATGAGGCTGAATCTGACCGCTGGGAATGGCAACGGGCCCGTTTGTTTTCTACCGTCGAAGACATTTATCCCTTTACTTTTGTGACCAATTATATTATGCCCATGCTTGAGGATGCCGGGGCCTATGTCTTTCATGCACGTGAGCGGGATACTCAGCGTCATGAAGTGATCGTGGACAATGATGGCAGCACGGGCAATTCGGAATTGTTGTTGGAAGATGGTTCCCGGGAATGGGAAACGGTCCCCGACAGTGGATTTGCCCGGCAGGATACACTTAAAACAGGAGACAATCCCTTTAAGATGGGCAGCTATTTGAAATATGAACTTTCGGATGATTCTTCCGGGCGTGCAAATTACATTCCCGATATTCCTGAAGCTGGCGAATATGCCGTTTATGTATCCTGGGCCGGGCATCCCTCTGCTATTTCAGACGTTCCCTGTCATGTCAACCATTCAGGAGGGCAAACTGAATTTAACCTGAATCAGCAAATGGCTTATGGAACCTGGGTTTATTTGGGAACTTTTCATTTCAATGAGGGGAAAGATCCTTCAGTGGGAAGTGTGGTGATAGGACCTTCAGGTGCTGATGAAGGTGCTATTACGGTTGATGCTGTTCGTTTTGGTGGTGGTATGGGCAATGTGGCCCGCCGGCCTTCTGATAAATATGTGCCACGGAAATGGTCGCTTCAGGAAGGAGATGAAGCCAAAGAAGAGACGGTTGATATTGACTCTGTTGAATACTCCTGGAAAGTTAGCGGCACTCCCCGGTGGATGGAAGCTGGCAGGTACTATTTGCAATATTCCGGTGCGCGGGTCCTGGTGT
>JBNJDH010000180.1:0-6589 GCA_051744695.1 Bacteroidota bacterium
TGTTTATGGGCCAATTCAAGAAACAGGTTCACCAAATCGATGGGTGGGATGTAAGCGCCTTCTTCCCGGGTGAGGACCTCAGAAGGGAAGGTCTGCCAGCGCTTGTATCCACCCCGTATGAGAATAACCGTATCGATGCCGGCTTTCTTCATGTATTCAAAATCCTTGTCCCATTCATCCGGCCCCCAGTTCTGGTGGGGTATATCATGACTGATTTCGTCCAGAAATGTACCTTTTATCTTCATTATCCTATCTTTTTTTTCATTCAATCAATACTCTTTCTCTGTGATCAACTCTCCGGTTTCCTGAAGAAGCTTCAGCCACTCCCGGTAGCCTTCTGCATTCAGGTGCAATCCATCGACGACAAACCCTTCAGGCATCTGCGATTCATCATCAGCAAAATGTTTGTGAAGATCGACCAGAGAAAGCTTATACTGTTCTGCGAAGGCCCTTATGTGCCGGTTCAACGCTTCAATTTGGGGTGTCGCTCCTTCCAGGTAATCAAACGCCAGGTTTTCCTCATTAAGGGGAAGCACGGTTTGCAAAACCATGCGGGTGTCCGGGCTTTCAGCGATAACTTTTTTGATAATCTGCTCATATTTCGAGGCAATCATCTTCACAGGAATCCCCCGTCCCAGATCATTAATCCCGATCAGCAGAAATATTTTGGCCGGTTCACCTTTCAATACCGGCTCAAGCCTGTTGTAAACACCCCAGACGTTGTCCCCTCCTATACCACGATTCAGAACCGGCACAGCCGGGAACCACTCGCTCCACATTCCCCGCTCAATAATGCTGTTTCCCAGAAACACAACATTCCAGGGGGTTACTTTCACGGTTTCATGCATCATCACCTTATTCTGATAATAGTCGTTTTGGAATGATGTATCAACTTCAGCCTTTTCTGATGATGAAAAACCATTCATACCAAAAGACATCTGGACGCAGACCAGTGTGATAAAAAGTGATATGCCCCGATCATTCGTTTTTCGTTTCATCCGAATAAAATTTATTTATTAAGCTCGGATGGAACCTGCCTGACGTTTTCTCGAAAAGAATCTATTTTTCTCATAAGAATTTTCCTCAAAAACAAGATCCGCCTTCTAATAAACCGCCAGGCAGGCCTGTCTGCCGTTTTTCTTATTTCAATCCTGCTATATGAAACAAACTTTGGTTGATACAACAAATCTCATTTTTCATAACCCGCCAGGCAGGCCTGTCTGCCGTTTTTCTTATTTCAATCCTGCTATATGAAACAAACTTTGGTTGATACAACAAATCTCATTTTTCATAACCCGCCAGGCAGGCTCGCATGCAAGAACTACTACATATCTTTATTGTGACAACCTCTGCCATGCTCGTTTCATCTTACTTCATGTGCTTAATATGGTCGTACCAGAAAAACTTCAGCAACACGGATGTTCCGATAAAGACCCCGACAGACACCCACAATGATGAATATTCTCCAGAAAGCAAGTACAAGGGAATGACAACCATTGACATCTGCCAGGTAATTCCCACCAGGACATTAAACGCATCACGCTTAAAGTCTTTATTGGGCTCAAAAGAGGGATCATCCTTCATCACTTCTCTTTTCACAGGCTCCCAGAATCCCCATGGACGGGTCTGTTTATAAAAATTCTTCAGGGTTTCCATATTTTCCTGTTTGGTCAGAATGGTTCCCAATATCGATGCCCCCATGGACATAAGTAAAACGATGGGATACATAAAGATATCGATGGCCCCGGGATAGAAAGCCCTGACCGAGGGGGGTACAATAATTGACGCGACAAGTCCGCCAAGCATTCCATAGAAGTACCCCATGCCATTGAAGCGCCACCATATCCATTTCAGCACGTTGGCGGCTGCATAACCGCCATACAGGGATGAAGTGATCCATAAGGTGAGGCTGTTGAGGTTTTTAGCAAACAACCCAAAAGAAACACCAATCAACACAAGGAGCAAACTTGACAGGTAACTGTAGCGAACCAGCTTTTTGTTTGAAGCGCCTGGATTCAGGTATTTCTTGTACAAGTCGTTGATGAGATAAGCCGGAGCAGCATTGATGAAAGCGGCAAACGTCCCCATAAACGCTGCCAGCAATCCGGCCAGCAGAAGTCCTTTGATGCCCACGGGAATAAACTGCCGTATGGCAAGAGGAAGAACCATCTCAAAGTCAATGTCGGCACCCATCTTCATCAGCTCGGGCTTGAGGTAAACCAACCCCAGTACAGCAAGTCCACCAATCATCAGATAACGGGGAATGAACAAAACCAGCGAAGTGAGACCACTCATTTTGGCGGCTTCGGCCGGATTCCTTGTACTCAGGATCCTTTGCATATCATAACTCGGCACAGGACCTGCCAGACTGGAAAAAATCCCCTTCAGAATCATCATCATCAACAACATGCCGAACATTTCGTATCCGTCGCTGTCGATCTTATCATTCAGCTCGGGGAACAGTCCCGACCAGTCGAGATCGAGCTTCCACTCAGGCCAGAGATTGGTCCACCCGTCGGGCGTCACAGCAGCCAACTGCTCAGGGGTAACCTGGTTAAATGCGATGATGCCAATGGCCACACATGCCACAGTCATGATCAAAAACTGCAATACCTCGGTGCTGACCACACTGTACATCCCTCCTTTCATGGTGTAAATGGTGGTAATGCCAATGATGATAAGCGCATAAACCTGTTCTGAGGTCAAGTGCAGCCCCAGAATTGTAGTGGAAAGATCCCAGGTGAAAAAGGTCGTTGCAAATTTCCCGATGCCTTCCACAAAATAAGCAATGAAACCGATCACACTGACAACGGCAAAAACCACCACGATGATGTGCGAAAGTCTGCCGCCACGGCCATCCCCAAACCGGAAAGTGATCCACTGGGCCCCCGTCATAGTATTGGAGCGACGCATCCAAATGGCCAGGAAGATCATCACAAAAATCTGATTCCAGACCGGCCAAAGCCAGGGTATCCAAGCACTTTTCAGTCCATACACAAAAACAATGGTAACAGTCCACATCGTCCCGGAGATATCAAACATCCCGGAAGCATTGGATAACCCCAGAAAATACCATTTAATAGTATTCCCCCCCAGGAAATAGGCCTGGAGGTCTTTAGAAGCCCTCTTTGATAACCAGAATCCTATGAACAAAGTCAGGACCAGGTAGGCGAGCACGATACCTATGTCAATTAGTGATAAGCTCATTAATGGATAAATTTATTTTTTATTACAATTTGATTCGCTTCTTTTCATCACGCACTGTGGATGGTTTAAAATTCATGGACAGACCAAATACTTAACACGTCAAATGTCAAAAACCCGATCAAAAATCCGCGGAATCATCTTAGAAAATCAATTATAATATTCTTTAAGTTGAGACTTGTAAACATCGAGCCCCTCATAGAAAAAATGAACTTCCCCGTCAATACCCATATCGCGATTGGTCTCCATCATAAACCGGAAAAATTCAACTGAAGGCTGATAGTCGTCCACCTGAATCAACATCCCGGGATAAACCAAATGGCGCTTTTCGGGTAAAACATATTCAAGATTGGCTTCCAGGGTTTTTTTATAAGATGCGGAATCTTTCCTGTAAACCTGAGGGCACACCATATCGACATATCCGAAGTTGACCCATGTGGGCCAATCCTGAAGATACTCAGCTTTGCTCCAGGGAAAAACACTGGGCGACATGGAAACAATACATTCCGGATCCGCCTCTTTCACTTCCCCATACAACCGTTTCATAAAATCATTAAGCTTTTCGGCACGCCATTGAACCCAACCAAAGTCTTTATGGTATTCAGGTGGATCTTCTCCAAAATGCTCCTCTTTGTATTGCTCAACAATTTTGGGATTGTATCCCCCGCTTGAAGGCATCGCGGGCAACCGGTCGTCTCCCTGGATGCCATCTACATCATATCCCTCCACAACTTCCAGGATGAGGGAAAGCATGAAATCCTGTACTTCAGGATCCAGAGCATTGAGCCAATCGAAATTGTTTTTTGTACATAGTTCCCCCTCGGAGGTAAGAGATGCCCACTCCGGTTTTTTGTCCACAATGACCCCTCCGTCATCATTATATGCGGAAGAAAACCCGAATTCGAACCAGGCAAAAACTTTTATATCCCGGGCATGTGCTTCATCAATAACCTCTTGCAGGGGATCGCGCCCGGTATCGTCCGGATCCAGCTCAGGATCAACGGCCACGCCAGTGAAATCTTTCATGACTTCACTGTGGTACATGGTCATGGCCTTGTTCCAGGTGACCACAAAAATGGTGTTGATGCCCATATCATCGCATTTTTTTACAGCTTCGGCAATATTCTCCTCACTGTAAAGTGCATCACTCGCCACATTTGTAAGCCAAACGCCCCTAACGGGTTCATCATATCCCATAATGTTCTCCTCAGGATCCGAATCTGTGTTACTCAACGAATTGGGAGAAAAACCACTCAACAAAACAACCAGAAGCCATGCTCCAAAAACCAGAAACTTTTTCTTCATTTCAATACTTTTTTTTTGCTGACCTACCCTGATTAATTCAAAAATAATCAGGCTACATAGATCTGCAGAACGAATATCTTTTTCATATAGTTTCAATCAGGGCATTTCCGGGAAAATGGCCGGAGCAGGATAAAATGCCTGAATGACTTTCTGAATTTTTTCATTTTTCAACGGTTCATCATAAAAAAATGATTCCCCGGTAATTCCCCGCTCTCTGTTTGCTTTGATTTCACCAGCCAGTACTTCAGAATCGGTTCTGCCACTGCTTCCATATAAAATGAGGCCGGGACTCAACAAATTAAGATTTCCGGTGCCATGGGTTTCATAATAAGACAGAACTTCATCAATCGTATTCTCATAAGCCGTCACATCTGTCCGGTAGCACTGTACGGAAAGAATATCCACGATGCCTTCATCGAGCCATGTGGGCCAATCCTGCATAAGATTATTAAAAGCCCAGGGATAAGGGTTGGGCGAAAAGCCTACAATACATTCGGAATCGACTGCCTTAATCTCATCATACATTTGCACGGCAAAATCATTCAGAATATCTGCCCTCCATTGTACCCATTCCTGGTCGTTGGGATCGTCCGGAGGTTCATGACCGTTGTGTTCATTTTTATATTGGTCTATTGTATTACCATCGTATCCGGAGTTTCTGGGCATAGCCGGCAATCTGTCATCCCCCTGGATGCCATCAATATTGTAATTTTCCACAGCTTCCAGCATCATATCCAGCATAAATCTCTGAACATCCGGATCATAAGCATTATAATAATAATCGGAGCCATTGTAGTTGGAGGCCTCACCATCATTGTTTACTCCCACCCAATCGGGATGAACGGCCAGAATTTTATCATTTTCAGGAGTAGGCGCAGAAGAATGCCGGGCCATAAAACCATACTCGTACCACAAAATCACCTTAAGATCATTTTCATGGGCCACATCGATAAGATCGGCAAGAGGATCGCCGCTCCCCCCTTCATAACTACCCATAAGGGCCTCATCAGGGGCATCATAAGAAGAATTATCCACTAAGGTTTGGCTGGGATACAAAGTTTTGGTCTGCGACCAGGCCACAACATAAAGTGTATTAAAATTCAAATCACTGGCCATCTGGACACCTTCTTTTATGTTGTCATAACTTTTCAGAAAAGTTGAATGCCAGGGTGCCGGTATCCAAAAAGCACGGACCCCCACATCCTGGGGTAAAATATCCACAACCAGTTCATAAACTTTTTCATCACCGTTCTCAGCCGTAACAACGATATCTAAACCATCTTCAATGTCAACAGGATCATCTCCCGAAGGCTCAACTGTAGCAAGCTCCGAAATACGAAGATCCATGTTTACAGCACTGAGGTCTGTTCCATAAGGAAACTCAACCATGATTTTCCCATCTTCAATATCTCCGGACTTATACAAATCCGGAAAATCTAAACCTTTCAACTGATTTTCATCACTCTCGGCATGTGAAACCTCCACCTCATAAACCACTTCGAAATCGCCTTTAGAAAGTGTAAATTTCAAAGGATTAGAAAAGTTGTAACTATGTCCTGAAGGTGGGGAAAGATCAGCCCCATCGGTATAAGCCACAGAGGGGGTTAAAGAACTCAGGTCCGTCCCTGAAGGCACAGTCACCTCTATTTTTCCGGCATCGTGATCGATCTCTCCTTCAACAGTTTGATCAAAATCTTCAAAAACAAATGAGTTAATTTTTGGAGGGGTGTCTGCAACATTCGCGTCATCTTTGTCGCAAGCCACATTGACAAACAGGAACAAAGAAAGGAGATAAAAAGAGAATCTTTTCATTTGATTTATGAATTTTTTGTCTGCGCTTCAACCAACAACAAGATATTGAAATTCAAACGACTATTCCTGTGAAAAACGCAACAGGACCGTTTAACAAAACGATGCTCCGTGCCAGGCACGGAGCATCTTAAAACATATTCGGGCAGAATCACCGTGTAAATTTCTCTACGATAAATCCATTGATGGTGGTAAAGCTGAATACCATTGGATCACCTTCGTCATTTTTCACAACAGCATTATTGGCATTGATCCATGGATCTGCTTCACT
>JBNJDH010000181.1:0-6473 GCA_051744695.1 Bacteroidota bacterium
AACCACGATAGAAGTAAACAAAGGTCTCCATACCTTCCAAAATGCTTCCGTCGAGGTCAAGGGAAAATATGAATACACAGGAGAAGGAGAATACACTTTTACAAATGGAGCCCAGAAAGACTACACCATTCACTTTGATGAAATATCCACCGATGATGAACAACAAACCCATGCACAGGGAAACATCGGTGAAGAAACCTTATTTACTTTGAACAAACATTTTGCATTCAACGGAGATGTTGAACTTTCAGCAAAAGACACATTACTGACCTTTGATGGCGGGGCCCAAATGCTTCACCCCTGCTCAAATAACGGACCCCAGCAACATATAAGATTCAGCGCCCCAATTGACCCCGACAATGTCATCATTCCTCTGGAAGAAAGATCCTACACACACGGCAATGAAGAACGGGAGGAACTCGTCCGCGGATTCTTTTTGCAAATGGATTCAACTCATGCATACAGTGCATTTCTTGAAGAAAGCAAAGGAATGAATAACACCCCTGTCATCACTGCCGGCGAACAACTTCGTTACAATGAAAACAACAAATGCTTCGAAATTGCAAGTGAAGAAAAAATGGCCCATCCCGATTCGGCTGGTAACATTTTACGCTATCACACCGAAACATGTCAGGTCAGCGGAGAAGGAGAATTAAATCCCGGGATGGAATTTGAACAGGTGAAAACCCATTTTTCGGGAATCATCAAACACCGGAGGGAAGACAATGAAATTAAAATCAACAGCCTTTTCGGAGTAGATTTTATGCTGGATGAAAACAGCATCAATACAATCGTCAACGAAATTTCAGCATCAGATGTACCTGATGCCATTCACGATAAATCCCGAATGAAAAGGCACCTTCGGGAATGGCTTTCTAATGAGAAAACCGAAGATATTGCCGATGTTTTACAACCCACTTCCAACATAGCCGAAACATTGCCCGATCATATCAAACACACCTTCTTCTTTACCGACATTGAATTCACATGGGATACCCCTTCCCGGTCATATAAAGCCGAAGGTAAAGCCGACCTGGGATGGATTAAAGACCGGGCCATCAGCCGGGAACTTGACGTAAAAGCCCTACTCTCCAGAAGCCGGGGCGGAAACAGCTTTGAAATCCATATCCAAACCGATCCGGAAACCTGGTTCTTCTTTAGTTACCACAATGAAACCATGCAGGTTCTTTCCTCAATGGATTCCTTCAATAAAGACATCCGGGCCCTTGAATCAGACGAGCGAAAGATGGATACCGGACTTGGGGAAGATTCCTATGTTTTTCAACTTGGATCCAAACAACGTTTGCGCGAATTCATGGAGAATTTTGAAGATTCCAAAGAAACGAATGAAAGTGAAGAGGAGGAACCAAATCAGGAAGATAATGACTCTGAATCGAAAACCCCCGATGAAGAAGAATCCACCAAAGCCGAAGATGACAACAACCAAGAAGAAGATGACAACGACCAGGAATGAGATGAAACGAGCACAACCAAAGTTCTCAAAGCTTTTCCCTGCCTCACAGAATTGATCGCCGGATCGCACAAATTTTTGTCATCCAATTCCGGCAAGAATAACAGCTGATCTGGAATTTTTACAAATTTCAAAAATACTGCCGGGGTAGTTGAAAATAAAATACTGACCCCACGCCGGGCGTTGAGTCAATCCAGATCCGGCCACCTAAAATTTCCACATGTCCCTTGCATATCGCAAGGCCCAGGCCGGTGCCTCCATAAATTCCTTTTACACTGCCATCGGCCTGGGTAAAACGTTCGAAAACATGTTCCTGCATTTCCTTCGATATACCCACCCCAGTATCTTTCACATAAAAAACAATTCTTTGATCATCTTCCGGGCGATATCCAAATTCAACAAACCCTTCTGCAGTGAATTTCAAAGCATTCCCTATCAGGTTGACCATAATCTGCCGAAGCTTTAGCTCGTCGGTTCTCAGAACAGCGTCTTTATCAGGAAGTGCTTTATTCACTTTCAACCCAACATCTTTAGATTTGGCTTTAGAAGAAAAGATGGTATACAATTCCGAGAACAAGGCATTGATATTTACCTCTGATATGGTTATCTCGTGCTGCCGGCTTTCTATTGCAGATATAGTCAGAATATCATTGACAAGTTCCAACAATTGTCTGCTGCTGTTAACAATAATAGACGTATACTCCTTGCGGTCTTCATCTGTCAGAAAATTCATTCCCAACATTTCAGAAAACCCAATAATGGCGTTCAGAGGGGTTCGGATTTCGTGAGACATATTTTGCAGAAACGCTGTTTTCAAGCGTTCACTCTCCTCTGCCCTTTCGATTGCCGTACTAAGATCTTCATTAATGCTGGTCAATTCTTCATTCATGGTCAGATATTCCTCATTGAGAGCTGAATATTCCTTATTTTGATGTTCCAGCATCTTTCGACTTTCCTCCAGGGCCTTTTCCGCATTTTTTCTTTCAGTAATATCCCGGCCCACGCCGATGATCTCCTTAATATTTCCATCTTCATCAAGAATCGCAGAATCATTCCAGGATAACCACCGCCAACCATCCCGGGTCATTGCTCTTTGCTCCAGTGTTACATGATGGGGTGGCCGAACCAGTTTCTGCATGGCTTCATCGGTTTCTTTGCGGTCCTCGGGATGAACCAAAGGAAGAAACTTTTCATGAAGAAGCGCTTCTTCACTTTTCCCAAAAAGCCTGCAATACGAAGGACTTACATAATTAAAATACCCTTCGGCATCCACTTTCACCACCAAATCGCTCATGTTTTCCACCAACAACCTGAATTTTTCTTCACTATGCCGAAGTGCTTCTTCAGCTTCAAGGCGATCGGAAATATCCCGTCCAACCCCTAAAATACCAGAAATTTTCCCATATTCTCCGGGCAACAGAGTTGTGATAATCTCCAATGGAACGACATGCTCTTCTTTGGTTTGCATATCCACTCTTAAAGTACCGGTAAGGGCATCATAATCACCCATTTCAAAACGGGCAATCCGAAGAGACATTTGTTCGTGAATTTCTTCATTAGATTCCGCCGTCAAAATACGGTGATAACCCTTCCCAACAACCTCCTCATCGGGGAACCCGGACATTTTCGCAACAGAAGGACTGATGTATGTGAATTTGTCTTTTTCCGGATCATATAACCAAATTAAATCACCGGCATTTTCAGAGATCAGGCGATACTTTTCCTCGCTCTTTTTCAATCGTTCTTCAGCCATTCTTCGCTCTGTAATATCGGAGAAAATCGTGGCAAAACCAGCCTTCCCCCATGGAGCAACCGAAATCTGAAAATATGTTTCAAGAGATGGATAATACGATTCAAAAATCAAAGGATAACCGGAATCCACCACTTTCCGGTATTTCTCAAGAAAAGGAATATCACCGTCATAGATCCAATCGGCGGGCTGTCCAATAACCTGATTTCTTTTTAATCCAAGTATTTTTTCAAAGGCCCTATTGACTTCCTCAATTCTATAATTGACAAAAGTTCCTTTTTCATCGAAAATTGTTTCATGAAAAGCAACCCCTTCAAGCATATTGGAGAAAAGGGACCGAAACCGTTCTTCACTGGCCTTAAGCCGCGACACGTGTTTATCCACTTGCTTCTGAAGCAAATAACGACGATTGCTCATAACCAGAATGAAACCACTAACTATCAATGAGAGCAAAAAGCCGACACCAATGATCGTTACATAATCTTTTCTGCGGTATAAATCATTGAATGCAGGACCAGCTGTCACATGAATGGAAAAAACCTTTCCAAAATAAAAATCAAGGTATTGATGAAACAGCTCTTGATCATTTTTTTGGTTGAGAGAAAAAAGCGTTGAGGTTCGGTTTTTAGAGTCAGAATCCACATCATTGATCTGGTTAAACTCCAAATTGAAATGATTATTATCGCCAGCCCGGTCGACCAAATAATCTTCAATTAAAGCAAGAGGGCGAAGAGAAAAGTAAACAAGCCCCGTAGAACGACCTGCAGAATCACGGGTTAAGAGAAATAAATCAATCATATTACCGGCTTTACACGGATAAATATTCGTAGCAGCTATCAAGCCGGTAGATATCGTTTCCATTACCGGTTGATGTCGCAAAGAATCACCGCGAAAATGAAAAGCACCTGTATCAAACGGACATTTCTCAGCCTCTAAAAGATATTTTACATTAAAATTCGAATCGGATTTTTGCTCGATCCAGCCGGCTGATGTAATAAAAGGATAATCGATAATTTCACTTACGTAATCCCTGAATTCGCTCCTTGTGACTTCTTCACTGGCCGTAAACAATTTGGACATGCCTCTAATATGATGACGGACCATCTCAAGAGATTTGGTAACAGCAGCCCTCTCCACCGATGCTGCATTAGAAAAAACGGCTTTTCGGTAACGTAAATCATCGGTACGGATCATATTTCCGATATAGAAAGTAAGAATCAACCCGCCAACAAAAACAAGTAAACCTTCCCAATACCTGAATGTTCTAAATCCCAATAAAACTACGTTTTCACGCTTATCCGGAAGACGAAACCCCAAATAAATTAATATTAACAAAATAAGGGTAACAGCAAGTGGCTTCAGTTTGACAGAATAAAGCTCCCATTTCCATTCATCTACAGGGATATCAACGCCTACAACCATTAAAACATCTTCGCCCTCGGTACTCACAACAGGGGAAAAACAACTAACAAAACGTCCGTACTCGTCCTCAAAAGGGCCCACTACCCGGGTTACCCGGTTGGAAAAAATTTCATCCAAAAGGTCAGGGGGCTGCATGTATTTTGTCCCCGGAGGGGAATATCGGGAATCCTCCGGATCAATACCCTCAGGACCAAAATAATAACTTCCATCTTTTTTCCCTAACGTGTAAATGCTGTTAACCCCGGAATAGTCTGAATATTGACCGATTTGCTTATTGAGCCGCTGAAAATAAATGGAGTTGGAATCATTAGCACTAAATTGCAAATGCTCAACATGTTCGGGATGAAAAGAGCGGGATAAATCGTTGGTAAAATGCCGTAACGTTTGACGCATATAAACTTCCTGCTGTCTGCTTACATCCCAGGAGACAAAAAGACCAGCCACTAAAACCAATACCGCAGCAACAAAACCGCCCCACTGATTGATCCAGTTGGCAAAGCCACCTCTGTCGCTTTCAACAGATGCACTATTTGTCCTGCGCTTCAGGAGACGTCTTCCAAGTAGAAAAAAAATAACACCAACAGAAATGCCGGCAAAAACGAAATCAATATATTTCAAAAGTTCGGCCATCGAAATCATTCAAATATAACAACATTCTAAAGTATAAATTTTAAACTTACAATCAACTGCTAACTTCAGAAAAGTAACCTCGCGAAGACTCCTCAAAACCGAAACAAACACAATATCAGACAAAAAATTATTGAAAATAAATCCATCGGCCAGTGTTTGCCAAAGTAGAAATATTTTCCCTATCTTCAATAGACCATTACGATTGTCCTGGAAAAAATGATGTTTCTTTTTCGCACTTAAGCAACGCAGGAGGCTTTTCCTTTTTTGTTCAGAAAAAACATGCCCGCCGATAAGCAGGGAAACAAAAAATGCTTTCGCTTAAAGAAAACCCTTCATAATCAAACCTGCTGAAGTATTTCAATTATTTTCTCCGGACATCAGGGTTAATAAAAATGGTTCATCCTAAAAATGCGTACTTGGAATAAAATGGCTTACGCCATTTCATATTTCTTATCCACGAATTGCACAAATTACACGAATTTTTTCCGCACCAATGATGCGGTATAAACGGCTTCAACGTTTTTTAAAAAAGCTGTGAAACAGCTTTCTAATTCGTGTAATTTGTGCAATTCGTGGACAAGAAATATAATTGCGAAGCAATTAGTAAATTTTAATTCATGGATTCATTCTTGCAGTAGGTAAGCATTATTATGAATCTCCAAAAAAATAAGATAGAAATTACAAAATGCACAATATAAGAAACAGAGATTTTAGCCGCGAATGGGAAATTTCAGCAACCCGAAGCGGAGGGGCCGGAGGTCAAAATGTAAACAAAGTCAATACAAAAATTGAGCTCCGGTTCTCCATCCCCGATTCATATGCACTGTCAGAAGATGAAAAAATTCGTTTAATGAGTCGTCTCTCAGGAAAACTAACGAAAAACGGAGAACTAATCATAACTTCAGAAAATGAACGCTCGCAATTAAGAAACAAGGAATTGGCTATTGATAGATTTTTCAACCTCCTGGAACAAAACTTAAAGCCCCCAAAAAAAAGAATCCCAACAAAACCCTCCCGGGCCAAAAGAAAGAAAAGAATGGAAGAAAAGAAAAAGCATTCGGAAAAGAAAAGCCGAAGGCGGGGGGATAACCCTATGTAACACGTCCGAATGGGAATTCAGACGTCCTGAACGTCCTGAACGTCTTAAATGAAAAAGACCCGATCTGAATCTACAGACCGGGTCTTTTGTTTTAAAGAATG
>JBNJDH010000182.1:0-6472 GCA_051744695.1 Bacteroidota bacterium
CATCAGCAGGCAGGTTGAAGAGGGGATTTCGATCTTCAGTAAAAAATACCCCGATCAGGATTATCTGGCCTATTTTCAGGCATATACCAATACCTATGCACCGCTCCCGGGCCTGATTGAGATGTATGAAGAAGCCCTTAGTCATCCGCGGGTGACCGGCCTGGTCATTGGTACCCGTCCGGATTGTTTGCCCGATGATCTTATTGAATATCTGGTTTCTCTTCAGGGAAAATATCATATAGTGGTTGAGCTGGGCATTGAATCAACCAATGAAGAGACATTGAAGCGTGTTAACCGGGGACATACCTATGAAGAAACACGGGAAGCCATGGCCCGCCTGGATAAAGCCGGACTACCCATCGGCGGCCATTTGATTTTGGGCCTTCCCGGCGAGACTGAGCAAATGATTTTGTCTCATGCCGGGGAAGTCTCCAAATTGCCCCTCTCTTATCTAAAACTCCATCAGATGCAATATGTGACCGGATCGAAACTTGGCGAAGCCTACAAAAATGATCCTACCCGTTTTAAAGTATTTGAAGTGGATGAATACATCAATTTGTTGATCCGGTTTTTGGAACGTCTCAATCCCGAAATTGTCATTGAACGACTATCCAGCCAGGCACCCGGGCACTTGCTTCTGGCCCCCGGCTGGGGATTAAAAAACTTCGAAATCACCCGGATGGTCCAAAAAGAGATGAAACGTATTCAGACGTGGCAGGGACGGTTGTGTGAAACCACATCCAATTAAATTCAGGACTCACCAAAAACCCTTTGCAAAAGCTGCGTGACTCTGGCCCCCGGGTCTTGTCTGATTTTTTCTTCTTCCTGTGCCAGTTTGAGAAACAGGCCGGCAAGTGCTTGCTCCGTAAGATAACGGTCCAGCTCGGTTTCGATGGCTTCCAGATTGGCCATGCTGCCCACCATGGAATTGGCCACCCGGTTCCATTGGGTAGTAAGTTTCTCCCATGATTGTTTGGTGGAAACATCTCCCACAATTTTTTTATCGATGCTTGACTTGATCTTTGGTTGATAAAGGTTGTAGAGTTCTTTGTAAGTCTGTTCCTTTAAGTATTGAGTGGCTTCGTCATTTTCTCCACGAAGAATTTCAAAGCCATCGCGGATGGTCATCGATCTGACGGCATCTGCAAAAACAGGAGCAGCTTCGCTGGCGGCATTTTCGGCCGAGCGGTTGATGCGAAGCAAAACATCTTCCACAAGTTTTTCACCTCCCGGAATTTTGGAAGCATGATCTGTGACCACTTGTGCCTCAGGGGGCAGATTTATTTTGACCAGGGGATCACCATAATACCCGTTTTTAACTGAAAGACCGGATGCAGCAGAATCGGCGCCTATGGTCAGGGCCTGTTTTAGTCCGCGAATCACTTCAGTTTTTGTCAATGGGCGTTGACCGTCTATTTCTTCCGCCATTCGGAACAATTCTGAGCATCCGGTTAAAATGCTGATAATTAGGACAAGGGAGATTTTTTTCATGGTAATCGTTTTAGAGTTTCGAGTTTCGTGTTCCGGGTTTGCTGGTTGCTTGTTGCTGCGGGTTCGAGGTTCCCCCTTCAGGGGGTTAGGGGGTGTGCGAAAGGGGGGATGGTTAATTGGTTAATTTGTCAATTTGTTAATTCGTCAATTGGTTAATTTGTGGCTGGTTGTTAAAATGTCATTCTGAGCCTGCGAAGAATCTGTTCCTGGCTAATGAGTTCCGTGTTTCGGGTTCCGAGTTTTGTGTTCCGGAAACAGCTTTCGGTAAATATCCGTCCATCCCGCTTTTTTCAGTCTTTTCTCCAATTCTTTCCGAACATTGGGTTTGTACCAGAAAAAATATTGACGTTGTCTTTGTTTTTCTTCCCGGCTTCGGGGGACATATACTTCTTTGAGGCTATAAGGATCAAGTCCCGTGTAATACATGACGGTGGCCAGCGTCATGGGGGTAGGGGTGAAGTCCTGAACCTGTTCCGGGTTAAAGTTCAGGGAGCGGGTTTCGGCGGCCAGCCAGGCCATGTCTTTTTCGTTACATCCCGGATGTCCCGAGATGAAATAGGGAATGAGCTGTTGGTTCAGTCCGGCTTCGTGATTGATCTTGTTAAAGATTACGTTGAATTGCTGAAAAAGTTTGAATGAAGGCTTGCGCATTTTTTTCAGAACAGCATCAGATGAATGCTCCGGCGCGACTTTGAGTCTTCCCGAGACGTGGCGGGTGATCAGTTCCCTGGTGTAGGCATTGTGGCTTTTCTTCTCTTCATCTGAGGCTTTGGGATTGAGCAGCATATCGTACCTGATTCCGCTGCCGATGAATGATTTCTTCATCCCGGGCAACTGGTCGGTTTTTCGATAAACATCGAGCAGGGGCTGATGGGATGTATTCAGGTTATTGCATACCGAGGGAAAGATGCACGACGGCCGGCGGCATTTCTCACATATTGTCAGATCAACCCCCTGCATCCTGTACATGTTGGCACTGGGGCCACCCAGATCGGAAAGATATCCTTTGAAATCTTCGGCCCGGGTAATTTGTTCGACTTCACGCAAAATGGACTTTTCCGACCTTGATGAGATGAATTTCCCCTGATGTGCTGAAATGGTGCAAAAACTGCATCCCCCGAAACACCCGCGGTGCAGGTTGACCGAGTGTTTGATCATTTCGAAAGCGGGGATGGGCCCTTTCTTGCGATAACGGGGATGGGGAAGACGCGAATAAGGCAGGTCATAAACCTCGTCCATCTCCTTCTCCGTGGCTGGTGGCAAGCCCGGATTGACAATGATCCGGGAATCTGCGCACACCTGATGCAGGCGGGCCGCATGCAACCGGTTGGATTCTTCTTCGATGCGACGGAAATTCAGCGCAAATTTTTCTTTATCTGCAAGACAGGCTTCATGCGAATACAGTTCTACATCGGACCACTTTTTATTTCGGGGAAGAGGGCTTTCGGCAGGAACCCGAACGGCTGTTTGCGGTAATGTTTTGAGGCTTTCAAAAGGAACCCCTTTTTGCATCAGTTGGACCAGCTCTTTTAAAGGTCTTTCACCCATGCCATAGAGCAGCATGTCGGCGCCCGACCAGGAAAGAATATCGGGCTTGAGCTGGTCACTCCAGTAATCGTAATGAGTGAAACGTCTGAGAGAGGCTTCAATGCCTCCGAGAACAACAGGCGTATCGGGGAAAAGCTGTTTTACAATTTCAGTATAAACCACGGATGCATAATCGGGGCGAAAACCCGCCTGATTACCGGGGGTGTAGGCGTCATTCGACCGCAGGCGACGTCCGGCGGTATAGTGGTTGACCATGGGGTCCATGTTGCCCCCGGTGATTCCGAAAAAAAGCCGGGGGGTGCCCAGTTTTCTGAAATCGCGCAGATCATCCCGCCAATTGGGCTGGGGGACAATGGCCACCCGCAGTCCCATGTTTAGCAAAACCCTTCCGATGACGGCCGCACCGAAGGAAGGATGGTCCACGTAAGCATCGCCCGAGAAGAGAATGACGTCCAGCTCATCCCATCCATGGGCCTGCACTTCCTTTGCGGTAGTAGGCAGCCAGTCTGTTATGTTGTAATTTGAGGCCAAATTTTTTTTACAAAGATAGGGGAATGAGTGGTGCAACCAGTTTTCCGGATAAGAAAATGTTTAGAAGCTCAGTCGTAGAGTCAGTAGTCAGCTCAAAGCTGAAAGCTCGAAGCTCGAAGCTGGAGAGAAAGGTTGCTCTCTTGTGCGACATAACAAAAGAACCAACAAAATTAGTTAAACATCATATTTTGAATAACTTAGGATTTTTGTTAGATAAAAAGAAGCTGGAGGTTAGAAGCTGGAAATTTCTTTTTGTATTAAACGGGGTGAAGCAGGCTTTCCCGGCTACAGGTTTATTGTTGTTATTTTTTCAGAAACGCCCTGTTTGGGGATGCAAAGACTAATTCTTTCCCCCCACGAAAATGCAATACCGGCGGCGGTTTTTCAGGAGTAATACATTGATTTTTACCTGAATAAATACAAATAATTTAAAGGACAGATAATCAAAAAAGTTGCTGAATTTTTTACGCGACACCCACGTGTTGTATCCTTTGTAGCCCTCTCGTACAGATTGGGTAATGTTTTCTTTATGTCGCAATTGGAGCTCGTGTTTTTCAAATTCTTTCAAATACTGGTCTTCCGTCCAGTGATGAAAATTCATTTTTCTTTTCCACTTTTCAAATAAGTAACGGTTTTTCCTTGATTGTGAAAGAATATCTGCGATAAGAAAAGTCCCTGTTGGTTTAAGTACGCGGCGAACCTCTTTAAGAAATTTTGGCTTGTCGGGATAATGAAAAGCACTTTCGATGCATAGCAATATATCCACCGAATTGTCCGATACATTTTTTATTTCCTGAGCATCGTCCACGAAATAACTAAGATGCTGATGTGTCCCATTAATGGATTTCGCGAGATCTATATTTTGGACATTTATATCAATACCAGTAAGAGATGCCGGTTTAAATTTTTCATAAATATACATACTCTGGGCCCCGTTGCCACAACCTACCTCCAGTACGTGTTTTTCTTCCAGGGAGTCAACATGTGAAATACAATGATCAGTAAGATTCATTTGTCGTTGCTCCAGGGATTCACCTTCCCGCTTAAACAATGGGTAATGCAGCATTAATAGCTTTTGATAAAGCTTTCGGTAGGCCTTATTTATTGATTGATAGTAGTCCTGTGTGGAGGCTCCTGTCTCCAGGAGGTTTTTATCCGCCATATATAGCTTTTTTGTTCGCTTTGGAAAGACCAAAAATATTAAAATAGTGAAACAATCCAATAAACCTCCTCCTGAAATTATCCGGATTGGCATCTGCTTTTTCGTTTAACCCCTGCATGGACAGCCTTTTTAGAAACGGATTCAGAAATCAAACTTCGTTGAAGCCTGAAGGTATTTTTTTACAACCAGCTCTCCTCTTTTTCCATGGATTTCCAGCATTAACCCAATGAACATTTCCGGATTTTTCTGGTTAAAATAAAAAAGAAATGAAGAATTATAGAAAAGTTATTTCTGTTTTTATTGTTTTATTAATCAGTGGATTAACTATGAATGGTTCCGGAAAATCATCAAATGAATCGGTGGCTGTTTTCGGTGGTGGTTGTTTTTGGTGCATCGAAGCCGTTTTTCAGCAGTTGGAGGGTGTGCAGAAAGTAGAGCCTGGATACAGTGGAGGAGAAAAGGCAAATCCCACTTATCAGGAAGTCAGCAGCGGCAACACCGGTCATGCAGAAGTCGCGCGAATTTTTTTCAATCCCGATACTATATCGTACCGCGAGTTGTTGGAAGTATTCTTTACAGTGCATGATCCGACCACGCTCAACCGGCAGGGTGCAGATGTGGGGCCACAGTACCGGTCTGTGATTTTCTGGCAGGATGAAAAACAGAAATCAGATGCCAAGGAAATGATCCGTTGGTTAGAAGATAACGGGGTGTTTGATGATCCCATAGTGACAGAAATTGCAGAGGCCGGGCCGTTTTATGTGGCCGAGGACTACCATCACAATTATTACAAAAACAATCGCAATCAACCTTACTGTCAGGTCGTGATCAACCCCAAGCTGAAAAAATTGCGCGAAAAGTTTTCCGATAAATTAAGATGATGGCCGTACCATGGGCACAAAGCGAACCGGGATAAGCGTTTCCTGCTTGAGTTTGCCATCTTTTTTTATTACTTTCTTCAGGGTTTGTACACTGTTGACAGGCCCTACCGGTAAAACCATTGTGCCCCCTTCTTTGAGCTGATCAACCAATGCATCCGGAATGCTTTCCGGTGCTGCCGTGATGATGACCGCATCGAAAGGAGCTTCTTCCGGCCACCCTTTGTATCCGTCTCCGCATTTCACGTGTACATTTTCGTAACCTGCTTGTTTTAAATTCCTTTCAGCCATTTCAGCCAGCTCGGGAACGATTTCCATGGTCCAGACTTCAGCGCCGATCTCGGCCAGGACCGCTGCCTGATAGCCCGAACCACTCCCGATTTCCAGCACTTTATCACCGCCATCGATGTCAAGCGCTTCGGTCATAAAAGCCACGATAAACGGTTGCGAGATCGTCTGCTCGTGACCTATGGCCAGGGGACGATCGCTATAGGCCATGGAGGCTATTTTTTCCGGTACAAAGAGATGCCTGGGGACCGTTCGCATGGCATCGAGGACTTTTCCCGATTTCACTCCCCTCGCGCGGAGCTGACTTTGCACCATTTCTTCACGTTCTTCCTGGTATTCTTGTGCGTTCATATTTTCCATAGGTATGAAAAGCAATAATATCAAAAGCAAAGGTATGATAAAGATGCCCGCAGGAGAGCGGGCATCTTTCTGGATTGGTTTTCGAAGTAATCTATTCATTTTGCCGGATATTTTAATTGTTTAATATCACTATTGTCCGGAAAATTTATTCAAATAGTGGTAGATTGCTTCACTTCGTTCGCAATGACCTCGAGCATTAGTAGACAGAGTGATG
>JBNJDH010000183.1:0-6471 GCA_051744695.1 Bacteroidota bacterium
CCCAACTCCCCCAAGTACCACATGGAAGACGTGCACCGCGCCGGCGGTATGCCGGTTACGGCAAAACGTTTTGCAAAAGTATTTCCTCGTTTGCCGTCGCGATAGACAGCATTGTAAATGGTGCGGGTATCATTACGTTTAAAGACGGAAATGTGAATAATGTTATGGCCCACGAATGCTTTTTCCTGAACTTTAGTCACCAGATAACGCCCGTCTTTGTAAAAAATGATGATGTCGTCGATATCGGAACAATTACATACAAATTCGTCTTTTTTGAGGGCCGTTCCCACAAATCCGTCCTGCCGGTTGATGTAAAGTTTTTCGTTTTTAACCACCACCTTGGACGCTTCGATGTTCTCAAAGTTTCGGATCTCGGTCATCCGCGGATAGTGAGAGGCGTATTTCTTCTTCAGTTTTTTGAAATAGTCGATGGCAAACTGAACGATATTATTGAGGTTGTATTCAACCTGCTCCAATTCTTCTTCTATTGAAGCAATGTATTCGTCGGCTTTTTTTGAATCAAATTTGGATATTCGTTTGATCCGGATTTCGGTAAGCTTGATGATGTCGTTTCTTGTGACTTGCCGTTTCAGTAATTTCTTGAAAGGCTCCAGACCGTGATCAATGGTTTTAATGATGGCCTCGTAAGTTTCACAATCTTCGATGCGCTGGTAAATTTTATTTTCAATAAAAATCTTTTCAAGCGACGACAAATGCCAGGCCTCTTCGAGTTCTCCTTTCCTGATTTCCAGTTCCCTTCTGAGGAGATATACCGTGTGGTCGGTGTTGGATCTCAGTATCTCGCTGACTGTAAGGAATTCAGGCCTTTCGTCCCTGATGACGCAGGCATTCGGGGATATGGAAATTTCACAGTCTGTAAAGGCGTAAAGGGCATCAATGGTTTTGTCGGGTGAGGTATTGGCCGGTAGGTGGATGTTGATCTCGACCTTTTCGGCGGTGTTGTCATCGATTCTCTTGATCTTGATCTTCCCTTTTTCGTTGGCCTTCAGGATCGATTCAATAAGGCTTGTGGTGTTTTTCCCGAAGGGAATGTCGGAGATGACCAGTGTGCGGTTGTCGGCTTTGGAAATTTTTGCCCTGATGCGGACAGCACCTCCGCGCAATCCGTCGTTGTAACGCGAAACATCAATCATCCCGCCGGTATGGAAGTCCGGGTACAGCTCGAAAGGCTGTTCTTTCAAATGAGCGATGGAGGCATCAATAAGTTCGGCAATATTGTGGGGCAGTATTTTGGATGCCAGTCCCACCGCGATGCCTTCGACTCCCTGTGCCAGGAGTAGGGGGAATTTGACAGGGAGCGTGACCGGCTCCTGATTTCTTCCGTCGTAAGAGGTCTTCCATTCGGTGATTTTTGGATTGAAGACCACGTCGAGAGCAAATTTTGTCAGGCGGGCCTCGATGTAACGCGGAGCGGCAGAACTGTCGCCGGTAAAAACGTTTCCCCAGTTTCCCTGTGGATCGATGAGCAGACCTTTTTGTCCCATCTGGACGAGTGCATCCCCAATGGATGCATCACCATGGGGGTGGTATTGCATGGTGTAGCCGATGATGTTGGCCACTTTATTGTAGCGGCCGTCCTCCATCTGGCGCATGGTATGCAGAATGCGGCGCTGGACCGGTTTCAGTCCGTCATGGATATGGGGAACCGCCCGCTCCAGAATCACATAAGAAGCATAGTCGAGAAACCATGAGCGATACATCCCCTGGAGGGGGGTGACACGCACATCTTCATCTTCCCCGCTGTGTTCATCAGCCGGCTGCCCCGATGTTTGCTCTTCTTCGGGTTCCTGATTGTTTTCTTCAGGTATATCGTTGTTTTGATTGTATTCGTCACTCATTTTTAAAGCATTTCTTCGTCAACGACCAGGTTATCAATGATGAAGTTTTGACGATTGGGGGAGTTTTTCCCCATGTAAAATTCCAGCAATTCTTTAAAGGCATCTTCTTTTTTCATGCTGACGGGTTCAAGCCGCAGGTCCTTGCCGATAAAGTGCTTGAACTCATCAGGTGAAATCTCACCAAGTCCTTTGAAACGGGTGATTTCAGCATTTTTCCCGATTTTCTTAATGGCTCTGATGCGCTCTTCGTCATTGTAACAATAATAACTTTCTTTTTTGTTTCGGACCCTGAAAAGCGGGGTCTGCAAAATAAAGAGATGGCCGTTTTTTACCAGTTCCGGGAAAAACTGAAGAAAGAATGTAAGCAACAGCAGGCGGATGTGCATGCCGTCCACGTCGGCATCAGTGGCAATAATTACCCGGTTGTACCGCAATGAATCCAGTCCGTCCTCTATATTGAGGGCAGCCTGAAGAAGGTTGAATTCTTCGTTTTCGTAGACGACTTTGCGGGTGAGCCCGTACGTGTTCAGGGGCTTTCCTTTCAGGCTGAATACGGCTTGCGTGGCTACATCCCGGGCTTTCGTGATGGACCCCGAGGCCGAGTCTCCCTCCGTGAGGAAAATGGAGGTCTC
Organism: Bacteroidota bacterium; assembly: GCA_051744695.1. Classification (GTDB taxonomy): domain Bacteria; phylum Bacteroidota; class Bacteroidia; order Bacteroidales; family Marinilabiliaceae; genus Marinilabilia. The sequence goes on from JBNJDH010000183.1 coordinate 2,492, forward strand.
AAGTTTTCGTTCATGATTGGAATTGAAATGAACCCGGCAATCGCGCAGTTTCTTGTTGTGCAGGCTTACTTTTTTTGCCCGCTCCTTGGCCAGTTTCTGTATGCCGGAGATGGCCTTTCTTTCTTTTTCCGATTCGAGAATCTTTTTGTGAAGCACATCAGCTGTTTCTTGATGTTTGTGCAGAAAATTGTCAAGTTTTCCTTTGATGAATTCCTGCATATAGTTCCGGATCGATGGCCCGTCGGGAGACATGTCTTTTGACCCGAGTTTGGTCTTGGTCTGCGACTCAAATACCGGGTCTTCGATCTTGATACTCACAGCTGCCACTATACCTGTACGGATGTCGGAAACATCGAAATTTTTATTGTAGAATTCACGAATGGTTTTGACATAAGATTCTTTGAAGGCCTGGAGATGCGTTCCGCCCTGCGTGGTGTGCTGTCCGTTCACAAAGGTGTAATATTCTTCCCCATACTGGTTGCAATGGGTGATGGCAACTTCCAGATCTTCATCTGTCAGGTGAATGATGGGGTAAAGCCCCGTTTCAGTCATTTGCTCATCCAGCAGGTCGAGCAACCCGTTTTTCGAATAAAATACCTGGTCGTTGAAATGAATGGCCAGTCCTGCATTCAGGTAGGTATAATTCTTTAGCAGGGATGCAATGTATTCCTCTTTGAATGCAAAGTTGCCAAAAAGGCCCTGGTCGGGAACAAATTCGATGAAGGTGCCGTTGGGTTCATTGCTGGGCTCAACAGGAGCATCTTCAACCAATTCTCCCTGGCGAAAAACCACCCGCTTACTTTCTCCTTCGCGAAAAGCCTTAATTGTAAATTCTTCCGATAGGGCATTGACAGCCTTGATCCCTACACCGTTTAGTCCCACTGATTTTTTGAAAACTTTGCTGTCGTATTTGGCCCCGGTGTTCATTTTGCTGGCCACGTCCATGACTTTTCCCAGAGGCACACCCCGCCCGAAATCACGCACGGTTAATCTCTTCTCATCAAGCTCGATATTAATCTTCTTCCCGAAGCCCATCATATACTCGTCGACTGAGTTGTCCATCACTTCTTTAAGGAGGACATAGATTCCATCGTCCGCGAAGTTTCCATCGCCAAGTTTTCCGATGTACATACCCGGACGGCGTCTGATGTGTTCTTTCCAGTCGAGTGTCTGTATGGTATCTTCTGAATAATTCTGCACCATTTTTTACCCTCTTATTTGAATCAGTTTGATTGTTCTGTTTTTCAATTTACGGTTTAGCTAAATTGTTTTTTAATTGTTTGATATAAAGTGCTTTGTTTTTCCAGGTCCGGGTAAATCACTTTTTTGGACGAGATAACAGCCTCTTTTTATCAAGTAAAAAGGTTTTTCACGGATATGGAAGCCCGGGGATAACCTGGCCGGTTTTCCTGACTGGCAGAATGTTCAGGCTGAATTTCAGCCTGAAATCCTTGTGAAAATCCTTTCAAATATAGTTAAAAGGAAAAATCTGACCGCACCCCTCTGGTGAATTGAATTTTTTTCTCAATGCAAATCAGCGGGTTTGAAAAAGAATTTTTTTGCAGAACAGATTTCTTTATTTCGGACTTTGAACTATCTGATGAGTTCATTCCGGTTGGTGTCCAACTTCAGGAAGATAAAGAGTAAAATTGTGAATCCCCATAATGATGAACCTCCATAACTAAAAAATGGCAATGGGATCCCTATTACCGGTGCCAGCCCAATGGTCATGCCTATGTTGATGACAAAGTGCATAAAGAATATGGCAACAACCACATATCCGTAAATTCTGCTGAAATTGGAGTGTTGGCGTTCGGCAAGAAATATGATTCTGTAGAACAGCAGAAGAAAGAGGACAATGACAGCAGAAGTTCCCAGAAATCCCCATTCTTCACCAACAGTGCAATAGATGAAATCGGTGCTTTGTTCGGGAACAAAGTCAAATTTGGTCTGGGTCCCCTGCAGAAACCCTTTTCCGTGGAATCCCCCTGAGCCAATGGCGATTTTGGACTGGTTGACGTTGTAACCTACTCCGAGAGGGTCATTTTCAAGTCCCAGCATGACAAGGACACGGTTCTTTTGGTATTCGGAGAGTATATCATCAAATAAAAAGTGTGTTGAGTAGGTGAAACCTATCATTCCCCAGAAAACCACAAGAGCCATGGCCAGATGCGGGAATCTTTTGATTAAGGACATCAGAAGTAAATACCCACTGGCTATCAGTGTCCCAACCAAAAACGGAAGCATATAGGCGGGTTCGGAGTTGGTTGCAATGAGGATTCCGTAAGTGGCTCCAAATCCTGCCAGAGCCATTGCAAAGGCTATAACTGCTATTTTTCGCTTGCGGATAATGAAAATATAAATGGCAAATACAAGGAATAAACCTGCCGAAATGAAAACGGTTTCATACAAAAGCGATAATACAAAAACAATTGCAGCCAGTATGCCAAGAAACAAAACAACCGGTGACATGCCTTCCCTGAAAAACACCAGAAAAAAGGCGGCATATACCAGGGCCGAGCCGGCATCGTTTTGCAAAATGATGATCATGACCGGGAGGACCAGAATGAATCCGATTTTAAGGATATACTTGAAATTCGACATGTCGAAATTGTACCGGCTCATAACCCTGGCCAGAGCGAGCCCGGCCGTTACTTTGGTCAGCTCGGCCGGCTGAAAACGGATTGGGCCCATCTCGAACCAGGCCTTGGCCCCGTTGATTTCTTTGCCAAAAAACAAGGCAAACAATAGCAACAGGATGGATATGCCGTAAAAGATATATGCGAACTCTACAAAAAATTTGCTGTCTATGAGAAACAGGGCCCCGATCATCACTAATGAAAGCCCGATCCATAAAAGTTGCTTGCCGGCTTCACTGGAGAGGGTCAGACTTGTGTTTATCTCCGGATCGTAATTGGCCGCATAGATATTGAGCCACCCGAAGATGACGAGTAGTGCAAAAATAATCACTGTAAACCAGTCGATGTTCTTATAAGGTCTGATCGTCATTCTCATATTCTTCCTCCCCTGGAATTAAATTTGCATCCAATATTCTGTCCTCGAGCCATTTGCGAGAAGAATTTATGTTCCCGTTCAGGTATTTCTCAATCATCAGGCTCGATATGGGTGCTCCGTACTTTGAGCCGAAACCGCCGTTTTCTACATAAGCAGCAATGGCGATTTGGGGATCATCTTTGGGAGCAAATGCTATGAAAATACTATGATCTTCTCCATGTGGATTTTCAGCTGTCCCTGTTTTTCCGCAAATGGATATACCTGGAATTTGCGCAATACGCGCCGTGCTTCCCTTTCCACCCCATATGGCTTTTTCCATGCCTTCTATTATGGGTTCGAAGTGTGCTGAGTCAATACTGGTATGATGGACTTCCCGGAATTTGGATGGTATGGTGTCATCTTCAATGTCTTTGATTACATGGGGGATATAATAATCTCCTCTGTTTGCAATGGCAGCGGTCATGTTGGCCATCTGCAGTGGAGTGGTCAGTACTTCTCCCTGTCCAATGGCCATGGAGATCACGGTGAGAGAACCCCAACTGCCGTTGTAAATTTGGTTGTAATAGTTGCTATTTGGGACAAATCCTTTTCCCTCATTACTCAAATCGATTCCAAGACGTTGGTTGAAGCCGAATTCCATAAGATAATTTTTAAGAGTATCGAGGCCTGCCTTGGGGGACCCGTATTCGGGATTGTCCAGAATTCTGCGGAATACATTGCAATAATAAGCATTGCAGGACATTTGGATGGAGGGAACCAGTTTTAGCGGACTGGGATGTTGGTGACAACCAACTGATAAAGCACGGGTGTGGTAGCCCATCTGGCATCCGAATTGACTCTCGGTATTTATGACTCCCTCTTCCAGCCCGACAAGGGCCATGATGGTTTTGAAGGTGGAACCCGGAGGGTAACCTGACTGCAACGGCCTGTTGAAAAGAGGATACAAAGTATCGTTCGCCAGTTTG